>JBCCVV010000318.1:0-7044 GCA_039194925.1 Bacteroidota bacterium | reverse complement strand
GCAAGCTCGGGAATTGCAACCAATGGAGAAGATGCCAAACTGAATTTGAATAATGGTACGGCCGTTGTTGGAGTTCCATTGCTGACATTGAGTGACGTTGGCAACAGCCTCCCGATTTCACTATCCTATCAAACGGGCGGTATAATGGTCAGCCAACCAGCTACAGAAATAGGGCTGGGATGGAATTTGAATGCCGGTGGATCAATTTCTAGAGAGGTAAAAGGATTGCCAGATGATTTTAACGAGAATGATTCATATGGATTCCTGTTTATCAATGATGAATGTGAAGTTATTGATGAGGATAAATACCTTGATCGGGAAACTGATATTTATACCTATAATATTTTAGGTTATACGGGGAAGTTCTTTTTCGATAATGATAGAAATATTATTCAAGTAAACCAATCGGATGTAAGAATCGAAAAAGTGGATTATGAATCTTTTGATTGTAATTCCATAATATTTTGGAAGATTACCTTGCCCAATGGAACAATTGCCCATTTTGGCGGAATATTTACCAATGGTGACACGTATTTAGACAATGTTATCATGGACGAAGATGAGGACGATGAACTTGAATATACAAGCACATGGTTTTTGCGGGAGATTGAATTTTTGAATGGAAGAAAATTTACTTTTCAATACATTCCTAATTTATATTATGACTATGTAATCGAACACAATCAAGCTTTAGTCCGATGGCCATCGCAAGTGCTGGAACCTCCGAAAAGTGTACATAATCTTATCGAGAGAATAACGTATCAATCCAAGATCATAAGTGAGATTTCCAGTGATAATTACAAAGTAGTATTTAATCATGAAGAAAGGACAGATCTCAAACCATACATCCTAGAACCAGCAGGAATTGAAGTTGCTCCTCCCAAAATAAGCTCTATGGAATATACTACGATCGACGGGACGTGCATTCAGGAGATTCAATTTGTACAATCATACTTCAATTCAAGCAATGATGGACTTCCTTATACACCGGGATATGAGTTGGATGATGGTACTGCATTGGATGGAATGCACGACACACGAAGATTAAAGCTGGATCATGTGAAAATAAAGGATTGTGGTTCGGAAGAGTCATATGACTATGATATTGATTATTTCGAAGAGGTAGCACTTCCAAGAAGATTGAGTTATGCACAGGACTTATGGGGATATTACAATGGAGTAGAGGACAATAAATCCTTGGTGCCGAAAGTCCAATTTGCCTCCGATTGTTTTAGCCCTGTTGATTTTTTTGATTTTGAGAATTATTGGCTAGCCAACAGGGATGTAGACATGGCACATGCCAAAGCAGGAGCTATCAGAAAACTGACATACCCAAACGGCTACTTCAACGAATTTGAATACGAATCCAATACGATTAATCAGATCAATCATGACTTTGTACTAATTGAAGAAGAAGAGACGAGTAATTTTGAAGCAATACTAACTAATGTAAATCTGGACGGTGATGAAAATAAATTTCAAATATTTATAGAAAACACACCTACAGATCCATTTTATTATGATTTTGATTTACTGGTGAAACAATCTTCGGATACAGAGTATACACTCATCGAAGAGTTCGATGATAATAATCCCTATGAGGACTTTTCACTTGTCTATTATTCACAGAATTTGAAAGATCTTTTGGGATTTGTAGAAGGAGTAGACTATGATATCAAACTTGTTATTAACAATCCATTTTTTCCTCAAGTCATCAATCTTTCCTATTTCCAATCAACGTTGAAGGCGGAAAACGTTGATGTAGGAGGACTTCGGGTATCTAAACTAAAAACTCCATTTGTAGATAAAAATTACGATTATAATCGAGTGCCTGAAAAGCAGGAGTATTATTTCGGAGGTCAGAATACTGCTAAGAACTTTAATATTTGTAAATCTTGCGATAGCAATTTTCAGGGTAAAAACGAATCATCAACAAGGGCGCCCGGTGAAGATTTTTGTCCTGGTAATCAAAAGGACTACCTATCCAACTTCTACCTGCCGTGTAATGTAGAAAAGGTCATCCTGGATCTAAATGTAATTAGCGGGCCGTGTGATGGTGATGTTGGTGTGATGTTTACATGGAGTGGAGTCCAATCTGGAAGTGAAACATTATTTAATACCAATACGAGTCCGGTATCCAAAACAGATACATTGTATGACCCTGCCAATAACATCTTTAGAATTCAGCCGAATGATTTCTATAATTTCGTATTTGAAGCGTTTCCAAACAGACCTGTTCATGCAAGTGCCAGATTACTTATTTATTTTGAAGATGAAGAACCCATCTACATTACCCCCGAAACGGATCAATCCAACGGTCATCTTATAAATGTACCATCCTATCTGTCATTATATAATTCATTAGATTCTGATTCGGATAGTTATATTGACGAGGAGTGTGTTGAGGGAAATGTGTTTCAAATCTATAGCTCACCAACTACAAGGATTCATTCTCTGAATGGAGGTCATATCTTATATGATCGCATTACCGAAACCATTAATAATGGCGGATACGGATATACGCAACACGATTTTTTCGAAGATAAGGATTTCCTGACAAAGATAGGCTTGAAAAATAAGCTCAATTCTATTTTTCCACTCTTTGCCCATGTGCCTACCGTGGAGTCCATCTATCTCAATCCATTAGTAGGATTACCGGAGTCTAGTAGGGTGTTCAATGCTGATGGTGTTGAAGTATTAGTAACTACGTCTGAATATGAGGTCGAAGAGTCAAAATATACTTTCAACAGACAAGCCCAGATAAATCTGTGTAGTGAATTTAACAATAATGAACCTTTTATAAAAGAAGTCTCCACGAATTACTCACATACAAGTTTTTTGGTTTCCCTGATCAAAACCGAAAGCACTCAGGATGGCATTACGCTGGTTACTGATTATGAGTATCGACCTGATCGTTTGCATAAAATGCCGATTAGAATTAAAACCAATGTTAAAGAAAATCCTGATCATCAGGCTACTTTCAAATCTTTAGAGTATGCCCATGATGTGATTGACTATGGTCACAGCGAGATATTAAAAGAATTGAATGTTGTCAATGTTCCACTCATCGAATTGACTGACTATGGATATAAAGGGGGAACGAAGACAGAATATTCAGTTGTTACGGATCAAAACAATCCGGATAAACTGATCGTAAGACCAAAATCAAAGTTTGCTGGATATAGAGAAGATGGACAATTGGTTTGGAAGAAGGTAGAAGAAGTTGTTTCCTATACCGATCAAATTCATCCACACGAAGTTTGGTCGAAGTTCGAACCTCTGAACACTTTTAATTTGTGGGAAGACGATCTGTTAAAATCTCAGAAATATGGAATTCGGGAAACAACTTATAAGTATGATGGTATTCGTAGAATGTATAAAAGCACGAATCCCCTTGGTTTATCCACAGAAATCGTAGAATATGATGGATTTCATAGGGTAATCATAGAGAATAAAGAGATAAACGCCGGAAATTTTATCATTAAGGATTATGTCTATGAAATAAATAAAACAGGGGATGATGTAATTACCCATACTACAACTTTCCCAACGGGCGATTATGATCTTCCTCCACGGGTCATAATTAAAACCTTTGATGAACGGGGATTATTGTTATTGGAAAGAGAAGAAAACTACCTGCAAGACGGAGAACTTCGATTTGACTACAATAATTATAATCATCTGGGCAGCCATACCCTCAATTTTACGAATGAAGGAGTTGTTAACAATACCTATTCGAATGATGTAAGGCAAAGACTGGAAACAATTAAACCAAAAGGCACAGATGCTCTGGTTACTTATGCGTATGGTACAAATTCTGGAGGTGAAGTGTCTGGATTTGCAGCGGGTACCTTATCCAAGGCTTCGGTAACAGACGAAAATGGTGTGACAACCCATATCTTTAAAAATTTTAAGGGCAATAAAGTCCTGAGCATAGATGGTATGGGATTCGAAACTAGATATGAATATTTTTATAATGATCTCCTTAAAGAGGTGGTCCCTCCTGGTTCTAGCTTAGGAAATACGGACCTGAATTACTCGTATGTCTATACTCCCGATTTCAAACTGGAGGAGAAGACGATTCCTGGCAGAAATACGGAAAAGACAATTTACGATCCGGAGTTTGAATATGTCTCGGAAGTTATTCTACACAATGGGGAGAAATTGACTTATGAGTTTAATGATGATTACCTTGATTTTATGGAAAAAGTCAAACTGAATGGTGAAGAAATAAAATCATTTATACCCTACCATGCCGATCTTTTGACAAATTGGGTTAAAGAGGAAAAAACGCGTGTTTTGGGGACTTCTAATTTTCTCAAAATGGCATATGACTATGATGATATAGGAAGAGTGGACTTCAGTAGAATTGAGCATATAGATGGTGGCATGGATGAGGTCGCCAATATATTTGATCATATGAATAATATTCGGGAATCAACCGTAATACACAGTGGAAATGATGATTTTACCACCACCCATTACTATGACTATGATAAAGGCTTAAGAGTAGAACGGTCAAGAGCGAGCTTGCCTATCAATGGTGAGCAAAAGGAAATTATCATACATGAAAATATTTACGATGGTAGAGATTGGCTGACAGAAGTAAAGGTAAATGACGGATTGCATACAAATTCCTATACGTACCACAATAGGGGATTACTCAAAAAAATTAATTCTGTAGAAAGTACGAGTGATCCAAGTGATGAAGATTGTGAAGAAAATGAACCACCTCCAATCATTCCCGGTTGTGAAGGTCCTTATCAAGTGGATGATATTTCATTGTTTTATGATTGCTTCCAATTATCCACAGGAGCACCGACTACAGTATCGGTAACGATTAATTCATCTATCGATTATGGAGATGGGAGTAGCCAAATCATTGACAGCAATACATATGCTTTTGGTTTTAATGGCGGTGGAGAGTCTGAAAGTCTTGATAATCCGATTACTGCAGAAAATTCTATTAATAACAATAGCTCTGGATCAATTGCAGCTTGGATATTCAGCATTATTCAAAACTGTATTCATGCCGCAGAAGATTCACAGATTTCTCTTCAGAACTCTGTAGCGTTAGAAAATATGATGCTTCAGTTGGGGGGTGAAGATCCTATTGATCCTGATAATCCAGAAGAACCTGATGATCCATTCGATCCTACCGATCCAAATCCTGGAAGCTCGCTCTTTGGTTTGGAGATTTACTATGAAGAGGGCAACTCTGAATTAGGGGCTCAGGGATATAGCGATGGTACAATCTCATGGATAGAGTGGAAAGCAAAGGGTGAAATGTATCAGGCTTACGGATATCAATATGATGATAAATACAGACTCACGGCGGCAACCTATAAAGTAGATGATCCGGGAGGTTGTTTCGGTATTCCTCAAGGAGCATATAATACAACATATGCCTATGATGCACGTGGTAATTTTACAACCATAACACGTCAAGGCGTTACAGGTATAGATAGTGAAGGAGCATACGAATATGGCGCTATTGACAATCTGACCTTTGCTCCCACGGTAGGTAACCAAATTTCATCCATTACCGAATCCGAAGATTCCAAGAAAGGCTATCAGACGGTCGGAGGGTCGTATGGATATGCTAATGGAAATCTTATTTCCAGTCCTCAGGTTTCGAATGTGACATATAATCATATGGATCTTCCCACTTTTATTGAGTCAGGAGAAGGCAGCATTACAATTACCTATGACGCGGATGGCAACAAACTTAAGCAGATAGAAGTAAATGCTGAAGGTGAATCCATGACCACAACCTATATGGGGCAGATGCATTATGTTAATAATGAGCGATCATCGCTATATCATGAAGGAGGCAGAGTCATGTATAATGTTGATTTACCCGATGAAGCCAATCACGGTCCCAAAGATTATACCGAATGGAGTATTATGGACCATTTGGGAAATACAAGGGTGCGATACATTGACAAAAATGAAGATGGAAGTATAACCAACAATCGATTCGATGAAAAGGAAAATGAAATAAGTGGCACTTACCACTACTATCCATATGGCTTGGTAATGGAGGGGAACTTCTATACCCACCAGGGGATTGATGAAAATTATCAATACAACGGTATTGAGCATACATCGGTCTTGGGCAGTTCTATAGGATTGACCACTTTTAGAGTGCATGATGCTGCAATTGGAGGATGGTGGCAGGTGGATCCGCAAGCGGCTGCTGCGTATAGTCATTCACCACACAATTCGATGTTTAACAATCCAATAAGTAATGTTGATCCAGAGGGAGATTTGGCTTTCCTGCCAGTGCTTATAGGGGCTGGAATCGGAGTGCTGACAAATGGTATAAGTAACACGATAAATAATCAAGGATTCTTTGATGGTTGGGGAAAAAGTGCTCTGGTAGGTGGCATCGGAGGAGTGCTAGGACAATTTGGTGGCGGATCACTTATAAATGATATAGCTTGGGGTTCCGTTGAAGGAGGAATAACCGGCGGTATTGGAGCAGAATTGAATGGTGGAAGTTTTCTGGATGGATTTAAATCCGGAGCATTAATTGGTGGCGGAGCTACCTTTGCATTTAATTTACCTAGCGCAATAAAAAATTATAAAGATGGCTTTGGATTTAGAACTAATATTGATGCTTTTGAGAATGCTGCAAACGAAGCAGTTGTTGATGGTGTTGTAGATAACACAAAAGCCAAAAGAGCGCTTGATTTTTGGACTGATAGGTTTGGAGGACCTAAGCTTTATCGAGATAAAATGTTTAATAAATTTCCACCATTTACGGATGCATATTCAGGACGAATATACATTACTGATGCGCCATTTCTCATGGGGGGCGAATCTGTAACTGCGAACATAGTTCATGAAACTGCACATTATTATAAAACTATGATTTGGAAAGATGGAGTTGTTGGAGGTAAAGGAACTGGTGGTAGTCATGTTGAAGGGTTAGACATTATTCCAGATTATGACCATGGAACAATAGGATATTATGATGCTATTAGACAATCAGGCCGTTATAATATAAGTTATAAAGCGTTAAATGGCAGTCCGAGGAAT
>JBCCVV010000317.1:0-7060 GCA_039194925.1 Bacteroidota bacterium | reverse complement strand
CTATTCGTTACATTCTGGAAATCTAAGAAGAATTGATGAAATATCTTCTTGCTGGAATTGATCTTCAAACCCATTTTCACATCCCATCTAAAATAACTATCATATTGCTCAGAGAAAGCCACATCTTCTCGAAGCACCTGGAATCCTTCTGCTCGTGATGCATCTAAATCTACAGGTGTATACCATCTTCCACCCGACGCTGTAAGTTTCGTATCGAATACCAGGGCATATTTATTTTTACTTCCTAAAGCAAATTCTTTTCCTGCCAGAAAATTGACAACATAGCCATTATCAAAAGGTGTACTTCGCTCTATATTATCGCTTCCGGTATATTTACTCTCAAAGAATGAAGCGGTTGCCAAGGTATAAAATCCTTTACTATAAAATTTCTCTATGGTCAATTCCACACCACGATTGTACCCCGTGCCCTCATTTACAAGAGCAGTTTTATCGTCTGAGAAAACAAAATCTGCTCCTTCTGTCAGCGTGGAAAAACTGCTTGAGGTTGACTCTACTGGTGCTCGATCTATATCCTGATAGTACAATTCCGTCTTCAATCTCCAATCTTTTCCCAGCTTTAGATCATATCCCAAAACAAAATGCTGAGAACGTACAAAATCAAGATCTGAGTTGGATCGAACCAACTGTCCATCCACATCTTCATTTAGGAATAGAATTGGAAGAGGAGCATTTTGATTATGCATTCCATACCCTAATGTGATCTTGTTCGCCGCATTCAACGAATAGGAAACAGATGCTCTTGGCTCCAGCACAAATTGTTCGTTCAAGGTAGAATACTGACCATGGAGACCTGCATTCACCAATAGCTTTTCGGTCAATCGATATTGCGTTTGGGCATACGGCTGGATCATACTAAAACGATCATTGATGTCATATATGGTAAACCAGTCCGGTTCTCCGTCTCCATCCAGGTCGGGTGCATCTTCCCGATCATTGGCTACTGCATTCATTCCCAAACTCTCATACAACAAACCCGCTCTGACAGTTTGCTTTGAGTTAAGTTTGGAATTTATGAACGTGGAAAACGTATATCTATTCTCACGATTATCTACTTCTGTAAGACGTAACTTCCGCTCATTTTCTGTACCAAAATTAAAATAGCGATCCTGTTCAAAGTCATTATTTCTAAAACTTCCTCCTATGACGGTGCGGATATAGGTGTTGGAGCCCAGGATAAAATTGTGTTTCAAACCAGCCATCCCAAATCCACCATTCACATAACTGTCTTCGTCTTCTGCAGCGAATAAGTCTCCCTCTTCGATTTCGGATCCCAGAAATGTGATATTCGAACGTCCTCCAATTCCAAATAGGGTGAATCGTCCAACGCTGGTCATTCCAAAATCCAGTTTAAATGAAACATCCTGATAATCCGGGACGGCGGCCGTAGATCCAGCACCCACCAATCCGATAAATGAATACCGACCAGCAACCAAAAAGGAACCGCCTTTATTCCCTAATTTTCCTTCCGCCATTGCCTCTAGTCCGCTAAAAGCTCCCAACTGAACAGTATATTCCGTCCGATCTTTATTTCCGTTTCGAAAGTTGATGTCAAAAACACCAGCGTTGGCATTGCCATACTCGGCGGGAAACGCAGAAGTCATAAAATCCGAATTGCTAAGTACATTTGGATTCAATGCACTTACCGGGCTACCCGTCGTTCCAAATGTGGAAAAGTGATTGGGACTGGGTACCGGAATACCTTCAATTCTCCACAATACTCCAGTGGGTGAATTACCCCGAATTACAATATCATTTCGACTGTCATCCGGAGCAGATACCCCAGCAAAATTGGATGCCAAACGCCCCACATCACTCCTACCACCGGAAAATCGATTGACTTCTTCCACAGAGAATTGTCTTGCCGAAATTCCCGACATTTCATTTTGGGGTTGGTCCTTATTTGTATTCGCCACAACAACAACTTCGTTCAACTGATGAAACCCTTCCCGAATCGGAATATTCAAAATCACATCTTTTCCAGAAGAAACTTCTACATTGGGCAGGGTAATGGTTTCGTACCCCAAGTAACTGATTTCCAATACATTTCTTCCTACTGGTACATTTTCTAGCACGAAATATCCATCAAAATCAGTGGTTGTTCCGGTAGCGGTTTCAGAACCCATTAATTGTACGGAGGCACCAATAATCGGAATTTCAGACTGTTGATCCACAACCGTGCCTTTGATTGTACCAGATTGCGTATGAGCCATTGAAGCAAAAAGCCCCAGAATGAATAATGCAAATATTCTTTTCATGATTGTTATTGTATTTTTTGTGTTTCATTGATGGCTCAAAGATGAATCGAAGTTGGAGAGAATGGTCATGCAAAAAGATGAGATGCACAATAAGAAGGTTGGAGTGCAATGGAATAGGATGAAAATGTTCCGATTCATGTTAGAGAAGCTGTAGGCTCGCTTTTTCAAAGAAAAACTCAGAAAGCGAACCTCATGAATCGTACTCTGATTTGCAACGATTTCCGAGGCTATTCTAAACCGCTTACCGTAATTCAGAGCAAAATAAGTGCCCTTAGTATCCGCTGTGAATTCCTTTAGATTTACAGTCAACGTCACACGTAGCAAAATATCGAATGTCCTAAAGTAGAATCAAAACGTATATGTAATTACACAGTCAGAATAATATTTAAAAATAAAAACCATCGGGTTTTAACATTTCTAATCCCAGGATTGAATTCCTGGACTAGAAGTTCGATGAAAATCAATTTTAGCGGCATTTTATACTTCCGCTAAAGCTTCAGCGATACGCAGATGGTCAAAAATGATGACAAAATACATACAGACGATAGGATTAAATATATAGCCGTGTAATTACCAATATTCCTTCAAATCATTTCATTACGTAATTCTTATATCGCAGGACATTATCTATGTTGCTTTATTCAACCTTGATTTGACAATCCAAAAAACTAATCCCACAATCAATAAAATCAGTGCCCCCCAAACCAAAGCACCTCCTTCACCAACATTATTTCTTTCCCTAAATTCAATGGCATCCACAAGTCCAAACTGTACAAATGCCGCCCAGTAAAATGGATGAGCATGCAGGCGATCCGCATCGTTGACAAAGTTTTTCTTGACAGTTTGTAAAGCTATATCTTTGGACTTCCCGTTTGCTAATTCTGCAAAATAGTTTCGAATGATGGCTTGTGTAGAACAATCTTCCACCGACCAAAGACTGATCAAAGAACTGGGACATCCCGCATGCAGGAAGCCTCGAAAAATACTCATAATTCCCTCACCGCTTCGAAGTCGGCCATTGCCTGTGTTACAAGCGCTTAATACCGCCAAATCCGCATTGAGTCGAATATTGTACAAATCATAATTGCTTAGGTAGGTATCATTAAGGTAGATTTTATTCAGCATTGGATTTTCATCATCGATGCTGGAATGTGTCGCAAAATGCAGAATCTGAAAATCGGAAGCATGCTCAAGTGTTTTTTCTTTCGTTGCTGTATTACCCATTAACGTCAAACCCGGAATGATATCTGAAACCGATTCGATTTCTTCCTCATTGCATTTTAATCGATTTAATAGATCACGTTCATCATTTTTTAAAATAAGATCTTGATTATACGAATTATCAAAATTTGGAGCGACTCCCAAATATCCTTTACCCTCCGAAAATCTTGTTTCCTGTCCCCACAGCGTCACTGAATAATTATAACTTAACGCGTAATCATTGAGTAAATAATTGAGATGATCTGTATGGTAAGAAGGAAATTTGTTTGGGGCAGTGTTTTGAATTAAAACCTCAAATGGCACATACCCTAAAATGTCGTCGGGTATTATAATCAATCGATGAATGGACGAAGGGATATCCAATGGAGCAATCAAATTAGAGTATAAATAATAGGCACATTGCTCAAAACGCTCAAAATCTTCTTTTGCATCGGTATGCCCTGGCGGATGGTGCAAAAGATGCCGCAGGTTTTCCACTTGTTTGGTCAAATTGCTATCCAAGGCAACAGAGACAATATTCGAATTTTCTTTTGTTATCCAAATGATGTACAATTCATCATCACCCATAAAATATTCAACTATTGCGGATTGAGTATCCGGAAGGTGGCCTTTCACCTTTTTCAAAGAAATCAAGCGCTGATCATATTTAAGATTATAATACTCAGGATAGTTACTTTCTAAATAGGTCAGAAAATCAGTATGCTCATTTTTTGCGTTGAAAAGCTTATTTTCTAAATAATCAATTTGCTTTTGATTTCTTTCATCTTTATTTTCAAGATTATACAACAGTTCCTGAATGTTCAAAATCTCTTTCTTAAGGCGATTATCCATTGCGACCAGGCTATCCGGGATGCCCGCAAATCCTTTTGCCGTATTGTCATTAATCGACTCCAATAAGATTGCAGCCTTACCCGATTCTACAATTTTGAATATCTTTTCCAGTTGCTCAACAGATGGATTTAATTGATACTGGATATAGTTGCATTTTACAGCCTGCTTATAAATGAGGTTGGCCATTTCACCCAATTCCACCTTGGAGTCTTGAGAATTTAAATTTTTTCGAAGATGATTGATCAATTGAATGGCAAGATCAAAAGTCTGTTCTGCAGCATCTAAATAAGTCAATTTTTTTTCATCCTTATCAATGGCCAATTGGCAAAAGGTTTGAGCCTTCGCAAACAATACTTTCAGTACATTCTGATCCTTGATTATAGTCTTAAAATCGGGAAGTTCGTAGACATCGGTAGAACTAAAGTTTTTGGCCATATGATTTAATGCAAATTGATAGTAATTCAGACTTTTCGTGTAGTCATTTAATTTATAATAAGCATTTGCCAGCTGGGTATAGGTAAGGCCAATTTCGGGATGCTGTGCAAATGCTTCATATTGCTTCGTTTGATGGATCAATTTGTCTTTAAAATATTGAATTGCTCTATAATAATTTTTCTTTCGCAGTTCAATTTCACCTAGCATGGATAATCCCTTGGAGGAAAGCCTTGGCAAATAGTTCACTTCATACGCTATAGCTTGCTGAGCATAACGGTCAATGATTTCTTCATCATTTTTCAGCTTTAGTGCTATTTCCAACAAATTCCAATAGGAAAGCGTGATTCGACTGCGGATGAATTCACCTTCTGCATCCTTAGATTTCTTGAAATAATACAGCGCTTTTTCTTGGGCTTCAAAAGCAATCTCTGGAAGATTTTGTTTCATAAAAGCTCTGGCAAGATGATCATAACACGCCGCAAAGTTTATGTTTTTAGCATCGGGTAAATTAATTTGTAGGCTCAGCGCTTTTTTATAAAATACTATAGCCTCCTCAATATCTCCTTGTTTTTCATAGCATTTTCCGATATTATTATAAATAAGTAAAAGATCTTCAATGTTATCTTCTTTATCGATTTCCGCTGCTATTCGATAACCTTTTATTGCATTTTCGTACTCACCCAGATCACTTTGTAAGCTTGCTAGATTATTTAAAGAGTTGGAGTAGGTGGCATGTTCTTTACCGAATAGCTCTTCACTTGCATCTAGTGCCTTATAAAGATATTCAAACGCCTTTTGAAAATCACCTTTGTAATAACTGCATGTACCAATTCCGTTTAAGCAAATAATAAATTGTTCATTATTACCATTCAATTCGTAGTATTCTGCACCCAACTCCATTATGTGGATCGCAGAATCCAAATCCTGCAGATACACCGCCCTTGCCTCGTCCATATAATCAATGGTCGCAGTGTTGGATGCATTCTGACCTTGAAATATGGTTGGGATCAAGACGAAATAAAAAACAAGACTATAGAACCTAATACCAAAATACATATCCCATAATAGTAAAAAAATAAGCCTTCCGCATAATAAACGAAAGACCTATTTCAGGGATTATAATATGCTCCTGAATATTATCTCATAAGAAGCAGTTTTTCAGTTTTTCTCCGAATACCATCATCCAGAATAAAATAGTACACACCTTCTGGTAGATTTGATGTATTAATATCAAAAGTATTAGGACCAAGCTCATTCGCATAGTTCTGATTGTACACAAGCTTACCCATTGCATCAAACATCCTTACACGCAACGAAGTATTTCCTTCTTGCGCAACCGTCCTAACCTGTACAAAGTCACCGAATGGATTTGGGCTTATATCAATCCCTTTATTGGAATTGAAGGCATCAAATCCGCTCATTACACCTGCACTTCCTGAACCATTTCCCTTATCTTCCTCACAATCACATTCCATACAAATATCATAATCATAAACAGGCTGATGAGCTGGAGATGTAGGATCACAATTCACAATTCCCGAACAAGCACAACTGGTCTCCATAAACATTTGACAAGAAAAAATGCCCGTACTAGAATTTGATTCATCCAATATGGGATAAAGTGTAAAGTTCTGTGTTCCACCTGCGACAAGTGTAGGAGTTACGACTTCTAAATTCAAGCTTTCGGTACTAAGCTTATAGACTCCCGGTGGGCATCCTATATCGGTTATAATCTCCAAAGGAATTTCTATATCAATGCCAAACATGGCTATATTATTTGCCATTCCCTTGAATACTACATCCTTCAATTCATCCGTTACCACCCAATTTCCTGGAGAATATTCGTATCGAATGTGAATTGGTCTCGTTCCAGCTGGGAGGTCATACACCGTATTGTATTGGGGATTGGCATCGATATTAGTCATGTATACTGTAACTGGCAAATTATCTACACATTCATCATCAATTAAGATATGAAATTCAGAAGAACCACAATATTGAGGATTACTACCGGATAAAGCATTACTTGATGTACAAATCTTGTGTATGGCAGTAACTACCGGTGCAGAACAATCAGAAGTCTCCAAGCTTAATACTGGATTCCAATTGACATTAAAT
Organism: Bacteroidota bacterium; assembly: GCA_039194925.1. Lineage (GTDB taxonomy): Bacteria > Bacteroidota > Bacteroidia > Chitinophagales > Saprospiraceae > CAJXUU01. The sequence goes on along the minus strand of JBCCVV010000317.1, from coordinate 179 downwards.
AATAACAATGCAACAAGCACTGTCAGGATAGTTGTTTTAGACTTTCCCATAATTTTTTCGTTTTTAAACTTTAATAAGAAAAATGGATTCTAATTAAGATATATTTTTATCTGTATGGAAATTTCTGATAAATAAACTACTTTGTAAACTTGTTACAAAAGGAAATAACTATATATGAT
>JBCCVV010000316.1:0-7140 GCA_039194925.1 Bacteroidota bacterium | reverse complement strand
ATAAACGCCACTTTCTTGGCTATGCTTTTCATAGTCGAAGTGCTGCAAAATTTCTGCTGGTACGATTAAGGATAAAAGTTCTTCCATACCTACTCCTAACACAAACACCTTGCCTTAGCGCATCAAAATGGGAAATAGCCCAAACCTCGCCTCACAGAATTCATTCATCGATAAATTCCGCCTTAGATATATTAATAATGCTACATTTGCAGTCAGATTATGCAAATTACAAAATTCAAAAAGCATTGTTCGTAACCATACTAATCTTCATAGTTAGCATTGCGGTATTACTCATCGCCTCCGATAAATTTGTAGATTCTTCTGAAAAAGTGGGCTTGGCAATGGGAATACCATCCTTTGTGGTGGGAGTAACGATTGTTGCGTTTGGCACATCACTTCCGGAATTGGCTACTTCAATCGTTTCCGTGTATACTGGTACTTCTGAGGTGGTGATTGGAAATGCTGTAGGGTCCAATATTACAAACATCTTGCTTGTGCTAGGTTCCGCCGCAATCTTTGGCAATGGAATAAAAATCGAACACGATGTGATGAAGTCGGATATGCCCATGCTTTTCGGATCTGCATTTTTGCTCTATTTTGCTCTTCAAGACTTTAGGCTCAGCGTAATAGAATGTATCCTATTTCTAATCGTACTGACGGTTTTCCTGAATAGTTCTTTGAAATCAAATGATGATTCGGAAGAAATTGAAAAATCGAAAACCAATCCCAGAGACTGGATTACTATCATAGTGGGAGCCGTATTGATTTATCTCAGTGCCACATATACCATTAGATCACTTGAAGATTTAGCAACGATGGCCAATATTCCCGCTCATGTAATAGCGATCACTGTCATGGCCCTCGGCACGTCATTACCCGAAGTTGTAGTGAGTCTTAGTGCTGCAAAGAAAGGAAATCACGGTATAGCCGTAGGGAATGTGCTGGGTTCAAACATTTTCAATACCTACGCAGTGATGGCCATACCCGGATTATTGGGCAATCTCACCATCCCAGAATCTACGATGCATTTTAGCGTTCCATTTATGGTAGCCGTTTCCATACTATTTGGCATGATTTGCCTAACTCGAACCATCTCAAAATGGGAAGGAATCATGTTGATCTCGTTTTACGTATTCTTTATAGGCAATATGGTTAATACACATTTAACATAAATAATACCAGAGAATTACATATTTGAATTTCCTGTTTTTATCTTTGCACTCCTGATAATCCGGAAACAATTTTCTTAAAAACACCATTGTATAATTTTTATAATCAACACTTAACTACTAGGTATGAAATTTTATTTTACTTCACTTCTTTTTTTACTTTTTGCAATTAACGTCAATGCGCAGATAGTGATTAGTCAATATGTGGAAACCAGCTCAGGATCCACACCGAAAGGAATAGAAATCTGGAACACATCAGCTTCTGATATTGATTTATCGGTAACCCCTATTACAATTTTTAAAGGCACAAACGGTAATCCTCCTAGTTTGGATCATACTGTCGATTCTGGAATTCTTAAGGCAGGAAATGTAATAGTTGTTGGTACTTCAGATATGGCTTTAAACAATCTTGATGCACCATGTTTGGATGCACTTTACAGCTTGAAGGCTTTTACATTTAATGGAGATGATGCCCTTGAACTATACCTGGATGGAGTTCTTCAAGATGTGTTTGGAGATCCTGGTAATGATCCAGGAAGTGCTTGGACCGGAAGTGGCGTAAGTACGGCAAACTCAAATATTCAATTGATGAGTGGTATTACAACCGGAGACCTTGATGGATGGACGGATCCAAGTGAAAGATTTGAAACTGTGGGCGCCGGCACCACGTTAACTGGGTTTGGTCAACCCACTGATGGCTGTCCGATGACATCTGAAACAATCCTAAACTTCGAAACAATTGCATCATCAATTGATGAAGATGGGATGACTATCGATGTTTGTGTAACCATTGTTAATCCAAGTGATACCGATCCTACTACAGTCGACTTAGAATTAGACGGGGCCAGCACGGCAACAAATGGAGATGATTTTGAAGATGGAGCAATGCTTCCAATTTCGTTTCCATTCACTCTTACTTTCCCTGCCAATTCTTCTACTAATGAATGTTTGACCATTACGATAACAGATGATATGGATGTTGAACCTATCGAAAGTATTATCCTGAATTTAACTAATCCTACGGGTGGATCTTCTGCAGAACTAGGTTCTTCTATTACGCATGAAGTATCAATTTTGGATAATGACACCAATATTCCTACCACCGATGAAATCAGAATCAATGAAGTAGATTGCAACACGCCAAGTACAGATGTTGCTGAATTTATCGAGCTGTTCGGCTTGCCTAATTATAATATGGATGGATTGGTGCTTGTGCTGTACAATGGCAGTGGAGATGAATCATATGACGCCATTGATTTAACAGGATTTTCTCTGGACAACAACGGATATTTTATAATTGGTGGAGGCGCCAGTGCTCCAGGCAATCCTGAAATTTCTCTAGGAAACAACTTTATTCAAAATGGTGCTGATGCTGTGGCACTTTATGTAGGAACCAGTGCAGACTTTCCCAATGGAACTGCGGTTACTTCGATCAATTTGATTGATGCACTAGTCTATGACACCAATGATCCGGACGACAGTGGCTTGTTGGACGGACTTAACCAGACTGAACAAATAGACGAGAACAGTAATAATAATACCGATTTTCAATCTATTCAGAGAGGATCCTGGTTTGTTTCAAATCCCACTCCAAGATCTATGAATGTCTTACCAGTAAAATTAACATTTTTTGGTGTGGATCGTCAATCCGATGGCAACTACCTTAAGTGGACCACAGAAACAGAAGTTAACAACGATTACTTTGAAATCTTAAGATCTAAAAATGGTGTTGATTTTGAAACCATTGGAAGAGTAGTGGGCAACGGAACATCAAATAGAGCCATTGATTATGCCTTTGTTGATGAAAAACCCACGGCAGGTCTTAACTACTACAGACTTAAACAAGTGGATTACGATGGTGCCTTTGAGTTCACCTACATCGTGAAGGTTGAAAACAAATTGGATCGCGTAAAGATTTATCCTACCAAGATCAATACAACGATCAATGTAGAGATTGAAGATACTGAATCAGCAACTTTGACAGTGATGAATAATATGGGCCAGGTATTCAAAACATCATCATTAACTTCAACTTTAAACACCATAGATATTTCAGAATTACCTTCAGGAATTTACTATGCGAGAGTTGAATCAGAAACTCAGTTATCAGTAGAAAGAATAATTAAATATTAAAAGAAGAATTCTATCACAAAAAAGAGCAGGTAAAGTATTTTTGCCCGCTCTTTTTACGTTATAAAGCAAGTATCATCAAAATGATATATTTGCAGTCTAAATTGTAGATTATGTTTGGAGATTTAATGGGCAATATGGAGGAAAAGCAAAAAGCTATGAAAGATAAGCTTCAAGCAATCCATATTACTGAAAAACAAGAGGGCATTACGATTGAAGGAAATGGTGCCAGAGAAATATTGAATATTGAAATAGATGACGAATATTTTTCTCCAGATCGTAAAGAGGAATTGGAAGATCTTTTGCTCGTGGCAATCAACAATTTACAACAGAAAATAGCAGCTGAAGAAGCTAAAGAATCTCAAAATATGATTAGTCAAATGCTACCCCCGGGTATGGAGGGATTATTTGGCGGTTAAATTTGAACCAATACGTTACTCTATGAGGTCACATCTAATGCATTCAATATATTTAGTTTTCGGGTTTCTTTGTTTTTTAGTTTTTGAAACAAGTGCCCAACAACTTGGCGATTACAATTTTGACTCTTGTGATTTTACGGACGGAAATGGGAATTTTTCGGATGCTACATCCATTTCCCCTCCTACGTGTGATTGTGGTTTAATTGCTGATGGTCTTTATTTTGACGGAAATGATGATCATCTTATTTTCCCATCAGAAATCAATCCGCTTCTGGAAGAAGACTTTACCATTAGTTTTTATTTCCAATTTGATCAGGTGACCAATATGACGGATATTTTATCCATTCGATCCAATTGCGATCTGGATTCTTTTATGGCCGTTACCTATGATCCGGCAGATGAATCAATAAGTTTCGAACTAGCCCAATCCATTGGGGATATTCAAACGGAAGAAGTACCGCTTGACCTTAGCACATGCTGGCATCGTGTGGTGATTACAAAATCAGATTTATTTTATAGTTTTTATTTGGACGATCAATTAGCTATTTCAATTCTTTCCAACGGTGTGATCAGCTTTTCCAGAAATGCAAGATTGGCAATAGCAAACAGTCCCTGTATTCTTGTAAACGAAGACAGATTTAACGGTTGGTTGGATGAGTTTCAATTTTATACCCGAGCATTATCAGCAGTCGAAATAACCGCAAACTCACTCAATCCCGATAAAATCATCACAAATGATACGACGATAGTCTCAGGTTCTGAAGTCATGCTAAACGTAGGAGCTACGTGTGCATCTTCTTTTAATTGGAATCCAACGAATGATTTAGACAACCCTGATATTCTTGGGCCAATTGCTACTCCCTCTCAAACCACCGTCTATTTTTTGAACATCACCAATTCAAATGGATGCCAGACTTCGGATAGTGTCATCATCAATGTCATAACAGAGGATGAAGTGAATTGTGAGAATTTGCTACTTCCAAATGCATTCACGCCTAATAACGATCAGCTGAATGATCGATTTGGAATCAGTAACATATTCTTGATTCAGGAGATGGAATACTTTGAGATTTATGATCGATGGGGAGCAAAAATGTGGGAAGGAAATAGCGTAGCCGATACCTGGGATGGCACGTTCAAAGGAAATGAGGTGAACCCTGGCATGTACATGTATAAGGTAAAATATACATGCGGAGACAACGAATTTGTCAAGGTAGATAACTTTTCTGTACTCCGATAGATCCTAAAGAACTTAGCGTATATTAGCGGGTTATGACGCGAACTGCCCCTTATACCCTTCTTTTTGTTTTAGGACTTTGTGCGATTTTGCTGGTAAATTGTAGGTCAGATTCTACTAAAGCCGCTTTAGAGATTTCAAATTCTACAGAAAACAGTAGTACTAAATCGGAGCAACAAAACACCTCAAGGACGGAATCACCTAAAGAGGAACTTCAGTTAGATTCTACGACTTTGGAAAAATCCGATTCAAAACCCCTTGATTCCAAAAACTCAAGCACCTTAATTCCAAAAAAAGCCAAAGACACTAAGACGGGGAATTCCTCTAAAACTACACAAACCCAAAAGCCCCAAAAAGTAAATAGAAAAAAACCAAAGATCCGGTTCGAAGAATTGACATGGAATTTTGGAGAGATAACAGAAGGCGATATCGTAGAAAAGAAGTTTAAATTTACCAATATAGGAAATGCACCTTTGCAAATCTTATCTACGAGCGCCACTTGTGGATGCACCATGCCTTCTTTTCCTTTCCTGGATATTGCTCCGGGAGAATCCAATGTGATTGGTGTAACCTATAATAGCGTGGGGAAAGACGGAAAACAAACGCCCGAAGTTACCGTCGTATCGAATACCAATCCTAAGGTAACGACTATTAAGCTTCAAGGATTTGTAAGGCCGAAGTCTGCAAATAATGAAAACAAAGGGAAGTGAATCAATAAAAGACTGAATACTTATTGGAGAGGTAGGAAGCACAAATTTATCTTAAGAAATCAACGCGTAGACCTCATTATAGAAATCATGGATTTAATGCCTTGTCTAAATGTAGGAAGTTCTTTTTGAATTTCTATTTGCTCACTGGTGATCTTTTCTATGATATTCCAATGCTCTCTTATAATGTGAAAATTCTTCATAAATGTGCTATTCTGATCATAAATATGAAGGGGTTCGGATTTCATTCCATTGATTTCCAACACCTTGAATTTCCCCTCCAAAAAAGTCTCTACTGAATCAGATTTAAAATCAATCCGGAAAAAATTCAACCCATTAACCTTCTGAAAAAGAGTACTCAACATAGCAGACATTTCTTCAGAAACATACTCCATTTTACTGTGAAATTTAGCACCTCTGGAGTAGTTGCCGATATAATCCAATATTATTTTCTCTCCTTCATTGGGAATGAAATCTAACTCATCACTAAATCTCTTGTATACACTTTCCTTAAGTAGAAACGGATTATTGTATTTATCGATTAACGTCCTCAAAGTCCTTTTACCATCACCAATCACATGAGGGTAGCTCTTTTCAATAAAAGATGATACACCTGATGTTTGTTCTTGCGGATAGCGATAGAATAAAACGGAGAATTCTCTGTCGTAATCGATATACTCTTGCAGCAACCATTCTCTCTCATTGACATTATTTTCGCGAAAAAAAACATCAAGTTCTTCCTCGTTTCCAATTTTCCAGACCTTGAATCCTTTCAGTCCAACATTTGGTTTAACTATTAATGGAAATTGAAGGTTATTTTTTTCTATGAAAGCCTTGGAAGCAGACTTTGAAGTAATAATAGTAGTAGCAGGAACAATATGTTGAGGAAGTAAATCATAGATGTCGGTTTTGCGATCATCCAACATCCCTCCCATATCTATTGCGGGATTGCATGCCGAAAAAAAAGTCAAACTGCGAAAACGCGCGCCATTCATAAAATAATGATACAAAGATTGCCAGTAGAAATGCTGCGAATTCCAATATCCTCTATCAAGTATTTTCATATCAGTTTGGCTTATGATTCGAGTGTGTTAAAACATACTCTCAGATTACATCTTAAAGTAAGGTACAGAAATTATCACAATACCAATGATTCTGGAATTAAAATAATTGTCGTCACCATAAATGATATAAGAATTATCATGAGAAGTTATTATACTTTAAGAACGTGTAGCTACCAGGACATTTAAAACACAAAAAGCCCCAATGCCAGTGGCAAGGAGCTTTATATTCTTTCAAATCGGTTTAGAAGTCTAGTCTTCCAGTTCCTCTTCTGCTTTGACAAGTACTTTACCTCTGTAGTAAAGATCTTCTCCAACATAGTAGGCTCTGTGAAACTGATGCGCCTCCCCAGTTTCTTTACAGATAGAAATTTGTGGAACTTCTGCTTTGAAGTGTGTTCTTCTTTTTCTTTTTCT
>JBCCVV010000315.1:0-7144 GCA_039194925.1 Bacteroidota bacterium | reverse complement strand
GGAATTCACAAAGGGTTCTATGGATACGATCTAAAATCTTGTAAAATTTAGAGCACATTGTGCTGTTCTTATAATTCCTTGTGTTTAAAATAGAAATAATTCAAAGTAGAATTGAATGGATTTTTTAATTCCTGGACTTCGTTATTGAAAGCCTTGGAAGATGTGCTTGTTGACAAATTCGGCTATTTGATATTCTTCTCACTCAGAAAATAGTTTTTATAAATGTCCATGATCTTAGAGCGATTTCTAATCCAAAATAATTACACCCATATTCATCGAAAGGACATTACGTTGCAATTGCAGACACATCCGCTCAATCCAAGTATTCGTGCAATAACCGATACGTTGGATTACTTTGGCATTGAGAATGTAGCGGCAAATGTACCTGAAGATTCATTGCTGTCATTACCTGATAGTTTTATCACTTATATTGATCAAGAACAACCTGAAATGGTTCTGCTGGTAAAAAATAAGAGCTCGGTTTATTGCTACACTGAAGATAACCGTAAAAAAAAGTACTCCTTTTCAGATTTTACCGACATATGGATACCACAAATAATTGCCATTGAAGAAGGTGCGAAGGATAGCACTGTTAATCTGGTGTTTATGGTGCTGGGAGGGTTTTTGGTTACAGGTGTTCTGGGAGGGTTTTTATGGTTAAACGAAGCTTCCCGGATAGAAGTTGTGATGTTTTTGCTCTCGGCAATTGGATTCTATATAAGCCAGCTTTTGGTGCAGGAAAAAATTGGAATCCAATCACCATGGGTACATGCAATCTGTACCTCGTCTGGCAAGAGCAATTGTAATGAAGTAATAAACTCCAAAGGCTCTGCGATTACGGAGAGTATCTCATTAGCCGATGCAAGTGTCATGTATTTCTCCATTTTGACATTTCAAATTATTTTTTTTGGATGCAGCGGTCTTGTATCATTATTCATTCTTTCATCCATACCTGTAGTCCTTTTCTCAATGTACTATCAAGCTTTGGTGATCAAGAAATGGTGTCCCCTGTGTTTGGGAATTGCCGTTTTGCTGATATTTTTGAACGTTTTGAACATTCCAAGTTGGGAATTCAGTTTTACACCACTTCAGATAACAGAATTTCTGATTTCAATGATTGTATTGATACCCACCTACTTATATGGAAAGAATCTTATTGTTTCGAGAAAGAAAGTAGAAGACAAGCTTTTTGCAGCCAATCGCTTTAAAAGACATCCAGATGTTTTGGCGAATTTGATGAATAATGCAAAAGTTGTACATGACCTCAGTAAGCTGGAAAATGAAATTCGAATAGGCAATCCTGAAGCTGCTCATAAAGTTATCGCTTTCACCAATCCATTTTGTGGGTTTTGCAAATCGGCTTTTGAGAGTTATGTCAAAATTATCAAATCCCATCCTGAAATTGAGATCTGGATTCGATTCAATGTGGAATATGAAAACGTAGAATCGACAGCCACTAAAATTAGCGCTCGTTTGGCAGAATTGCATTTCAAAGAAGGACAAGAACTCTTTATAAATGCCTTCGTCCATTGGTTTGAACATAAAAATGATCATGACTGGCTGAAAAAATATGGGAATCCTGATGTAGATAAATCATCAATTCGTCTATTTGAATCTCATCGAAACTGGGCCGTTCACAATTCAATTTCCTATACGCCTGCTACCATTATTGCTGGAAAGGTATTTCCTGGCTTTTATGGGTATGATGATCTTTCCATTGTAATTGAAGACATTCTGGAGACAACTGAGTAGTTCAACTAATTCGATGATAATTTTTAGTTGTCTTATTTTACATCTACTCATTATTTGGGCTCCACTCTATATTTACCCGCTCATAGCTCAATTTTTTCACTAAGAATTCAAAAATAAAAATCTCGGCACTCCACTGTGACTTCTCAAAACTCCTCTGTGAAACCTCTTCGAAACCTCCGTTCTCTTCACTCGCAAAAAAAATTAAAAAATTACTGAGTACATTCTTCACATTATCACCTTTTGATATAAAATGTTGCTATTTACACGTAGTATCTTAAATTTGATCTAACTACCTAAGACTTTATTTTATGAAAATACAACTACTTCTTTTTTCGCTCTTTATAGTTGCGACTACTCTATCTATGGCACAGGACTTACCTTCGGAAGTAAAGATTACGGAAGATGGCCGATTAGTTTCTGGTGGAAATCCGACGGAGGGGTTTTATAATCCGGCCGATGTCCATAAGCTGGAAATTACTCTGGCAGAGTCCAATTGGTTTCAATTGTTAGATGGTACCAATGGTCCCAATGGCACACCTGCACAAACGCTCATTGGCACCCTTACATTCAATGATGCTCTGGTGCTGGATAGCGTATTGATTAGTATTAAGGGGCAGACATCGGATCGACAGAACAACTCAGAGAAAAAATCTTTTAAGATCGAAATCGATGAAATAATCGATCAAGACCTCATGGGATACGACAATCTCAACTTGAATTGTGCCTTTCAGGATCACTCCAGCATGAGAGAGGTTTTGTATTATGACATCTCCAGATCATTCAGCCCTGCATTGAAAGGATCTTTTGCCGATCTTTATATCAATGGGCAATATTGGGGACCGTACAACAATATTCAACAGATTGAAGGAAGATATATTAAAGAATGGTTTACGGATAACGAAGGAACACGGTGGAGAGCTGTTAGGCCGGATGGCATCAATAACGGACCAGGGGGGCCGGGGGGAATATTTGGAACCGGTGTTTCTACATTAAACTACAATGGTCCTGACTCTACCGATTATAATGAAAATTACACACTCAAGAAAACAGAAAAAGAAAATCCCTGGGAAGACCTCATTGAAGTATGCGATGTCCTTAATAATACGCCAATAGAAGATCTTTACGATGAACTGAAGCATTCGTTAGATATTGATCGCACGCTATGGTTTTTGGCTCAGGAAAGTGTATTCGTAGATGATGACAGCTACATTTATAAGGGAGGGATGGATTATTATGTGTATTGGGATCATGCTACAGATCGGATTATTCCTATGGAAGTAGATGGGAATTCGGTATTGGCAAGTAACCATATCACATGGGATCCATTTTATCATGAGGATGACAGTGATTTTCCATTACTAAATCGGCTTTTGCAAAATAATGTAGTTCGACAACGTTATCTTGCACATATCAGGACAATCCTAAATCTATATTTTACGACTGAAAAAGTAAACGAACGGATCGATGAGTTTGCATCCATCCTTGATCAAAGAGTTCAAGATGATCCAAAGAAGATTTACTCATACAGCCAATTTTTAAATGGGGTAGAAGACTTAAAAGACTTGATCGCCACCCGTATCGATTTTTTATCGGATCATGATGAAATAAATCGTCAGGGTGTGGTGATTACCGACCTCCAAATGGAAACTTCTGCTGGAATTGGTATGCATCCTCAATCAGAAGAGGAGCTGCAGATTAGAGTAAAAGTAGATGGAAATCAACAGGATGTCATATTGTATTATGGAGTAGGACTGGATGGAGTTTTTGATCGAATTGAGATGTATGACGATGGCTTGCATGGTGACGAAGTGGCAAATGACAATATTTACGGTGCAAGGATTCCAGGATTTTTGCCAGGAAATTTTGTGAGATACTATGTAGAGGCCATAAAAGATGATGCTTATTCCACCGCCTCATATTTTCCTGTCGGGGCACAGCATGATGTGTTCATATATCAAGTACAGCAGGCCGTTGTTTCAACTGGAGATGTTGTAATTAATGAATTTATGGCTGATAATACCAACAGTCAGGTGGATAATGCCGACGAATACGATGATTGGTTGGAACTTTACAATAAGGGTTCGGAATCCGTTGATCTGACTGGATATTATTTGTCGGACGATGAGGGCGACATTTTCAAATGGCAATTCCCTGATAATACTACCATCGAGCCTGACGGTTATCTTATCGTTTGGACGGATAATGATGAGGATCAATCCACTTTACAAGATTTGCATGCCAATTTTAGGTTGTCTGCAGATGGTGAAGTAATAATCCTTACAAACTCCGATGATGAGATAATTGAACAAGTGACGTTTGAAGAGCAGCAAGAGGATTTATCATTCGCGCGTATGCCAAATGGTACTGGTGACTTCCAGATCAGCGAACCCACATTTAATGCAAACAACGGCGGTACGACACACACATTTGATGTTGCACTATCCAATGCTTTATTTGTTTACCCAAATCCGGCCAGTGATTTTATCAAGTTGAATTTAGGAAATAAAACGTCCAGTACGTATCATTTTAGCATGGTGAATTCTACTGGTCAACAACTTATGAATGCAACGATTGATGATTTTAATAACTCTATTGATATATCACCCTTGAGTAATGGAATATATTTTGTGGAATTGTATGATTCCGTTTCTAATGTTTCGTACAAACAAAAAATAGTTTTGATGAGATAGTCGATTATTTTGGTTCTCCTGCACATCTGCTTCTTCAGATCTAAAATAGGGTTTGTTGCAATCGATGTGCGGGAGACCAAATATTATTATCATTGAGAGGCCCAACAACTATTTGCTGGGCCTCTTTGATATTCAAAAGGAAGAAGATTCTCAGAGTCTGCCGTTAGACTCTTTCCCGATTAGAACCCTCTTCAATCTCAAATCCTATTTACAATAGAGGGTAAATACTATTGGACAATCAGTTTTTCAAAGACAGAATTTTCATTTGAGATTACCCCCAGGAAATAGATTCCCTTTTGCCAATTGCTCACATCGAATGCGACTTGATTCTTGTTTTTCAATTCTCTGGAATCGATTTTGGCACCACTCAAGTCATAGACAGTCATAAGACCAGAAGTAATGGTAGATTCCACTGAACCGTAATTTGATTAGAAGCAGGATTTGGTAGAATCGTCAGCTCCATATCCGTAGTTTCTATCACTTTGGCTTGGTCGTTTTGGATCAGGATTCGAGCTTGGAGGTGCATTGCTGCAACCATTTGGCGCAGAAAACACGTGGTCATCCAAAAGGAAGTACCCTGATTCGGGCATATTCACTACCAGGAGGTGTTACTCGGTAGGAATTATAATTACCTTGAAATTGTAACCCATCTGCCCAATAAATTCCCCTCCGTCATTTAGCTGCCTCCGCTCCATTTTTCAGAATGAAATTGGTCACATTTTGACGGAAGGCTTCTCCGAACTTTTCCGTGAAATTGCCTCAGCGCCCTTCAACTTTTTCAATCTCCCCCAACAATCGCTTAGCCTCTTCATGATGATCGGACTTGGTATCTTCAACCAATGGATTCAATTTTTTTATGGCCTCAGATCTATTGTTTTCATCTATATAAATCAACGCAGCGTACCACCTGGCCTGATCTTTTAGAAATGGATCACTTTCCAGACTTTGCAATGTGTTTAAGGCCTTTTCATATTCTTTGGTTTCGAATTGACAAATAGCAAGAGCGAGTTGTAGTGTTTTCTGATTGGGGTTTTTATTCAAATATGCTTCAATTAAAGGTTGTACAGTTGAGTAGTCTCCTTCGGTGTAAAGTTTATCGATGGTAGCGAGGTCTTCTGCACTGTCGTCGCTTCTAAGATTAAGACTTAATTCATAAGGTTGGTAGTAGGATTTGACCAAATTGGGCTGTTTCAGAGAGTTCCAAAGAAAAGTTACACTTAATAAAAGTACGATACTTGCTGCAACCAGCCAGGTAGGAAGTGTTCTCTGACGCGAAGCAATAGACTTTTCAGTTGTTCGATCCTTTTGATGATGAATCTCCTCCAGAGTTTGCTTCAGTTTTTTTCTTCCGTCAATTTTTATGCCTTGCATCATATCCCGACGTAGAGAGACTTCATTTTTTAATGCGATGTCATTTTTCATGGCTTCTTCAAATTGATTTTTCTGTTCATCCGACATTTGTCCTAATATATAGGTGTCTATTTGTTCAAAATGGTCTTTCTTCTTGCTCATAACTTACTGATCTAATAGTTTAGCGAGTTGTTTTAATTTTTTCATGCATCTTGCTTTTTTGTTTTTAGCAACACCTTCATTAGCAAGATTAAGTTCTTCAGCAATCTCCTTCATGCTTTGACGGTCAAAATAAAAACGATGTAGAATATTCTTACACCCTTCTCCGAGTTGGTTCATCAGTTTAGCAAATAATACTTGTCGTTCGTTTTCAGCCTCTGGTATCTCATCCACCTGTCCCAATAATTGTAAATCGGAATGTTCAAAACTGATTTCTTTTCCAGCATGACGCAATTTCTTAAACCATATATTGCGACAGACGGCATGAAGGTAATTTTTGATACTTCCCGTAAGCTGGAATTCCGGTGTAATTGCTTTTTCATAAAAGACGATCAGGCTTTCTTGAAAAAGATCTTTGGAATCCAGTTTTGTACCGCTGTTTTTCATAATAAATCGCGCAATACCAGGGTACAATTGATCATACAAAATGCTTAATGCTTTGTTTCGATTTTCAAGAGATGAATTCAACATCTCGATTATCATTGCATCATCTACTTTATGCATGCTATGTTCTTTGTTTTCGTTTTTAGATAAACAACGCGTAAGATAAATTCAAGCTAAAAAAGTAATTAATCCTAACAGCAATTTTTAACTTTTTTCTTAGTTGGTCATTCTTTGCCAGAACATGTATTTAATTGTATGGAAGGAGGTTGAAGCGCTTCAACCGTCCATTCCATAGTCTAAAAACGAAAATTTTGTACTCTTTGATTCTGTCTTTCCATTTTCGATTTTATTATCTGTTCTATTATTCTATATCGTAATCTTAAAAAAGTGAGCATGCCGTACTAATTTATTCATTTGGATAAGTTTGATGGTTACATTTATTTCTTTTTAAATCATGGATAGCTATTTTTGGCACCTGAATAGCTCTGATTAACCTTTTTGTGAATAAACCACAGCTTGCTTTTATTGTAATCCATTCAATTTGGCAATTGGATAAAATATTCGATCCAGTTTACGTGCGAATCAATACGTCTAAAACTGCCGCTGTATTTTTTTTTGATCCCTTCAGAAGTGTAAAAGGAAAACCTGGAAACCGCAATGATTCAATAGAATAAAAAACCTGGCCTAATACGAATAAGCACGATTGACGAAAACGGACCAAATCTTTCTTGAAAAGGATAAATTTCTTC
>JBCCVV010000314.1:0-7149 GCA_039194925.1 Bacteroidota bacterium | reverse complement strand
GCTGCAATTTTGGTAACCTGCACCAGTGTGTAAACATTATACAAAAAGACTTCATAGCTTTGATCTATCATTCTTGTATATCTCTGCTTACTTCCTTTAAAATCAAGAGCTTCATCCGAACTTTTCGCATATAGAAGCTGCATTACTTTGATTCTTACACTACGTCTGCTAAGCATTATTTCAATTACCTTTATATATTATAAACATTTATAATACAAAGAAAACTAAATTTCCAACAACTCGGAATATATCCGAAGATATTTATGAGTTAGCTGAATATTAATTTATTTGTAAATCTATATCCTTGACTCCTACTTCGACACTCCAAAAAACTTGTTACAACAAAGAAATCAAGTATAGTAATCATCGCTGAAATGATCTCCTATCCTACTTCAAAGAAACAGATTTTAGTTCCTCGTATGAAGGTAGCTTTTTCTTATGCCACTTATGAACGATCTTTCCATCCTTCCAGAGAACAATTCCTGGGTTAGAACGAACAATTGTCTTAAGAAGTATGTCATCTGCCTGATAATAATTTGCTCCAATTCCTGTTTCCAGGGCCAAATCCGTTACCATCTCTCTAGTTGCGCCTCCAAACACCATGCTCATCTTATGTCCATCTCTAACCGCATTTTCGGCAATCGGTTTAATAATAGTATTGAAATCCGCCTTCCAATCGTCTTCCCACGTGTAATCCGCCACTTCTTTCTCCTCAGTTCTTATCTCGCCAATGCTTTTCACGAGCTGAGGCTCTGATCCATCCACAGTCTGAATCGTATCCATGACAAAAGTTGTATCACTAACCATCACTTTTTTATACTCTGGTTCTCCGTACATCTTATGCGATACAATCATGAAGTGGTACCCTTCTTCTTCCAGATATTCATACGTCACTTCATTGTCGTCAAAATCTTTGATATCAAAATCACTGATCTTGGTGGGTTCAATAGACGGCTCAGTTTTTATTTGTTCTTCGACACTCCATCCGTTTTCTTTGTTATAAGTCTTTAATGAAGCGAAGTATTGATCCGTAGGCAATTCTACAATTTTACCAGTCTCCGCATTTTTAAGCTTCCAGGCAACAACCTGAACATTTGCCTGAGCATCTTGCTCTTTTTCTTTGATCGAAGCCACATCCGTACCAATCTTAAATGGTCTGAAATCTGCGTGTGGAATGTCCCAGATGTAATTGCTCCAACAGTAAAATAGCAATCCTACGGTAGCTAAACCCACGATGGCATATCTAACCGACCTGGTAAACCATTGGTGCATATCCTTATGTTTGAATACAAAGAAGATGGCAGGAACTAAAAGGATTAAATCTTTGAAAAAGCTGGTTCTGGGTTCCAACTTCAAGAAATCACCAAAACAACCGCAATCCGTCACCTTCATATTGCTGGCCTTGTACTCGCCCCATGAACCAAAACTGAAGAAATTGACACCTTCTGGAACATATCCCGTAAGAAAAGTAAAGCCAGTAAGGAAGGTAAAGAAGCCCACCAGTAATAAAAATAACCAACCGGATAGCTTTGCTCGCATTCCCATGATGAGCATTATTCCAAGTACAATCTCAAAAACAATCATAAATACTGAGAAAATAACCGAATAGTTATTCAAAAAAGGAAACATTGGAGCCAGGAAACTAAACCACGTCCCTTCAAATGTATAATAGAATTCATTGAAATATTGCTCCATCTTGTAGGCCGTGCCCAATGGATCTACTGCCTTTACAAAACCAGAAAAAACGAATAATACACCTGTAAAATACTGGGCGAAAGTCATCAACCAGGATTTGTGCGTTTTTTTGAAAATAAATCCAGTAACCAAGGTCATAAGCAGTGCGACAATCGCCGTCACTATAAATACCATTGTAATTGTAAGTTTCATTTATTTATATTCTTTTTCTTCGTCAATTAATATCATTGCAAATACGGCATAGTTGATCATATCCAAATAATTGGCATCCAACCCTTCAGAAATAATCGTCTTCCCCTCGTTCTCTTCAATCTTCTTCACTCTTAGCAATTTCATCAGTATCAAGTCTGTGATGCTACTTACTCGCATATCACGCCAGGCTTCACCGTAATCATGATTCTTATTAGACATTAACTCTTTCGCAATTTTTATATAGTGTGCATAAAGTCTGTCCACTTCATCTATCGGCATTTCCAACTCACTAATATCCTGATGTTCAAGCTGAATCAAGGCCATGACACTGTAGTTAATGATACCAACAAATTCTAAATCAATTGGATCATTAACTTTGGAAAGTCCTTTTTCCTGAATGCTTCTAATCCTGGAAGCCTTAATATACAATTGGTCGGTAAGACTCGATGGTCTGAGAATTCGCCAAGCCGTTCCGTAGTCTTTCGTTTTTTTGATAAAAATATCTTTAGCCTTATCCGTAGCTTTTTGATATTGTTGAAGTGTTTTTTCCACTTAGCTGCTTTTGTCAATTTATTATGCAAATCTATTTATTGCACCGTTTGAATTCATCCAATGACTTGTTAATCTCAAGCCGCCATTTTGCAATAAAATGTTAATTTAATTTGCGGGACGTTGAGTTATTCTTTTCAGTTTTGCATTGTAATTATTGTCTCTATAGATATCATTTCCATCCATCACCAACATCTGATCAAATACTTTGGCCTCAAATTCCATAGGCTTGATGTGCTCACTGTTATCAATTAAGAGCAACAGGCCGGTGTCAATGCTGTAAGTATATCGGCCATTTCCTTTTACAGTTTGTTTGTATCCATAGGTATAGGTGAGATCCTCTGAAAAGTCAATCCAATATCCTGCCAGTTGACCGGGTGAGGACATGTTTCTTCCTGAAAAAATGAATTCAAACTCCCAAAGATCCTTGTCCATTATGATATGGGCCTTATTTCCGCTTTCCTTGTTGCGATGCGCAATAATCGCTTCTGCAGCCCGTCTCATTGAAGTAACTTCCGGTTGTTTGACCTTGGTCATATTTGTGATCATGGCTAGTAGAGAGTCCGAATCTACGGTTGTATTCATTTGTTCAAGTACCGAATCGTTGGCTTTTATCTGTTTGTCCGATTCCTTTGATGCAGATTCTTTTGCTTTATTCTTACAGCTGACAACGCAAACCAGACAAGTAAGGATTATTAGATATGAAAGAAAATTTTTCATCCGAAGATACTTATGTTTGTATTTTGGTAAAACCACCAAGGCGCAAATATAATGCTTGAAGACTTTTTATCATATATAGAGGCCGATTTATCAGTATTTCGCGAAGATAAATTACTCCTGGCCGTAAGCGGTGGAGTGGATTCCATGGTGATGTTGCATTTATTCCAATTGTCGGGCTATACTTATGAGGTAGCTCATATCAATCATTCTACCCGAAATGGGAAGTCGGATCATGATATGAAGTTTGTCCAGGACTATTGCACTACCCATTCAATTCCGTTTCATTTCAAGATTTTGGATTACGAAAAATTACAAAAAGGTAATTTTCAGGAAAATGCCAGGAATGCTCGGTTTGAGTTTTTAGAATCCGTCAAAAATGATCGAAAGTGTAAATACATCGCTACAGCACATCACAAAAACGATAGATGGGAGACCTTTTTAATGCACCTCAACCGTAAATCCGGCTTGAAAGGATTGACAAGTTTGAGACCCAAAGCGTATGATCTTATCCATCCGTTGCTAATTTTTTCTAAAAAACAAATCGCACAATTTGCACAAAAAAATAAAGTACCTTTCGTACACGACGAGAGCAACGACAGCGACGACTACCTGAGAAATGCAATCCGACATCAACTCACGCCAAAAATAGAAGCACTCTTCCCGGATTTTGTACAAAATGTTAATCACTCCATTACGCATCTGGAAAAGTCAGCTTCACTTCTGAAGGAACTCATTGCAAATAATAACTTCATTTATCAAAATCCCGACTCGGGACATTTCGTAGTAGCGCTGGACCAAATCAAAAAGTTTAAAAATCGTTTAGAGCTGCTTTATTATATCCTTGATGAATTTGGGTATAATCATGACATGGCTCGAGACATACTACAAACCAACACTACTGGCACACGATTTAACACATCGCGATTCGAAGGATTGTTTGATCGTGGTTCATTTCTCATTCGAACCAAAAGAGATTTTGAAGCAGTAGGTATAACGATTAGTAAAGAAGGCATATACACCCTACCCTCAGGTAAAAAACTGAATGTCAGCACCGAAACATCGAAAGCGATTGATAAAAGATTTTGGTTAGACATGACTCAGATCGAATGGCCCGTTACCATAAGAAGTATTCAGCCCGGAGACAGATTCAAACCTTCTGGAATGAAAGGTGCTACCAAAACCATCAAAAAACTATGTACAGATCTTAAAGTGAATCGCTTCGAAAAAGAAGAAATGCTAGTTGTGTGTAGCGATAAAGAAATCATCCAGATCATTGGCTTAGTAAGTAGTTATGGATATCAGACCGGAGACATTAAAAATGCACTAACATTTAGTATTATTGACTAAAATAGATACTTTCACCTTCCTAACCGAAATATCGAAACTAATGCAAACGATTAGCAAAGAAACCTTTGACTTTTTAAAAAAATTAGGGAATAACAACAATCGCGATTGGTTCACTAAAAACAAACCCAAGTACGTCCTGGCTAAAGATAATGTCAGTGAATTTGCCGAAGCCTTGATGGAAGAATTGGGCAAACACGATCATATAGAAAAAAAGAAAGTATTCCGGATTTATAGGGACGTTCGATTTTCTAAAGACAAGACGCCTTACAAAACAAACATTGGTTGTTCTTTCACACGTGCTACAGCCAAATTAAGAGGAGGAATGTATCTAAACATAGAACCTGGAAACACATTTATAGGTGGAGGATTCTGGGGACCAAATGCTCAGGACCTCAAGAGAATACGAAATGAGTTTTTATTTAATGCCGATCCATTTCGAAAAATATTGAATGCCAGAAAATTTAAGGATTACTTTGGCGAATTGGGCGGAGAAGAACTTAAAACAGCTCCTAAAGGATTCGATAAAGAACACCCCAACATTGATCTTATCCGAAAAAAGCAATACTTGATCGGCAGAAATTTCACCGATAGAGAGGCTCTTTCTAAAGGCTTTCTGAACGAATGTAATCTCACCTTCAAAGCGATGCGACCATTCTTTGATTTCATGAGTGAGACCCTTACCACGAATGAAAATGGAGAATCCATCATTTAACGATTAAGACATAACTTAATACCTTATAAATACAAAACCTAACCGAACATGTCTCACCTAACCGACATAGAAATCGCCCAGGCGAGCCCCCTGGAACACATCAGGGAAATCGCCAAAAAACTGAATATTCAAGAAGATGATTTGGAGATGTATGGAAAATACAAAGCAAAACTTCCTCTGGAACTGATCAATCCTGCAAATGTCCAAAAATCAAATTTAGTCTTAGTAACGGCCATGACGCCGACTCCAGCCGGAGAAGGAAAAACTACTACCTCCATAGGCTTAACCGAAGGATTAAACAAAATTGGCAAAAAGGCATGTGTTGTTTTGCGAGAACCTTCTCTCGGACCTGTTTTTGGTATAAAAGGAGGTGCTGCCGGAGGTGGTTATTCGCAAGTCATCCCTATGGAAGATATCAATCTTCACTTTACCGGTGATTTTTCGGCAGTAGAGAAAGCAAATAATCTTCTTTCTGCGCTTATTGATAACAATATCCAGAGCAAAACGCACAATCTGAATATTGATCCAAGAACAATTGTTTGGAAGCGCGTGATGGATGTAAACGACCGGGCATTGCGAGACATCGTAATTGGACTGGGAGGTACGGGAAATGGGATTCCCAGGCAAGACGGATTCAATATCACTCCTGCATCGGAGGTGATGGCCATTCTTTGCATGTCTGAAAATTTTGCGGATTTAAAAACCAGATTGGGTAACATTTTCATTGGTTATACCTTCGACAAAAAACCTGTCTACGCCCGAGACCTGAAAGCTGAAAATGCAATGGCGATTTTGCTCAAAGATGCTATAAAACCAAATCTTGTGCAGACCTTGGAAGGCAATCCTGCGATTATACATGGAGGTCCATTCGCGAATATTGCCCAGGGAACAAATACAATCATCGCTACAAAAATGGGACTGTCGCTTGCTGAGTTTGTTATTACGGAGGCAGGATTTGGTGCCGATCTGGGTGCGGAAAAGTTTTTAAACATAAAATGCGTTTCGGGTAGTCTACAACCAAAAGCGCTCGTGCTGGTGGCGACTATTCGAGCGTTGAGACATCACGGTGGAGCCAGGAAAGATGAGTACAATACTCCTAATGCAGAACGTGTAGAAAAAGGCTTAGCGAATCTAGAAAAACACATCGAAAATTGTCAACTCTTTGGTTTAAATCCTGTGGTGGCTATTAACTCTTTCCCAAGCGATACAACTGAAGAGGTGGACCTTATTCAAAAAAGATGTGCCGATTTGGGTGTAAAAGCCATCGTGGCAGATGGTTGGGCGAAAGGCGGTGATGGCATGACCAATCTGGCGAAAGCAGTTGTCAAAAGCATTGAGGAAGGCCAAAACAACTTCCAGCAACTCTACGACTGGAAAATGCCGATCAAAGAAAAAATTCAGACCATCGCGACTAAAATTTATGGGGCTACGGATGTGAACTTCAGCAAAAAGGCTTTACTCGATCTTCGTAAAATTGAGGCACTTGGTTTGGGAGAATTACCTGTTTGCATGGCAAAGACTCAAAAGTCATTCTCCGATAATGCAAAAATGATTGGAAGACCGACAGACTTTGAAGTAGAAGTTCGTGAATTCGAATATGCGGTAGGAGCCGGATTTATTATCCCTATTTTGGGAAAGATGATGCGTATGCCGGGATTGCCATCGGTGCCTGCTTCGGAAGGGATGCATATTGATGAGAATGGGAAAATTTCTGGGTTGTCTTAGGGAGATTGGAGAGAATTGAAAGATTGGAGAGATTGTGGAGAGCCCAGAGAAATTACACGGAGTTTCTCGGAGAAGTCACGGAGGAGCACTGAGTTTTTGGAGGCAGATAGCAGAGATTGGGGAGAGCTCAGAGAAATTGCACGGAGTCACTCGGAGAAGTCACGGAGGAGCACTGAGTTTTTGGAGGACAGATGGCAGAGATTGGGGAG
>JBCCVV010000313.1:0-7177 GCA_039194925.1 Bacteroidota bacterium | reverse complement strand
TTCCTCGGCAACGCTCGGAAGAACTCTCTCCAATCTCTTCAATTTAATATCTTCAAACCCACTTTCACCGTTCCTTCACTTCAAGCAATGTCGTAATCGGCCCTAATTGCATGACTCGGTCATAATCTCATCCAACTCTCCGTGCTACCCCGTGACTTCTCCGTGAAACTCCGTGTAATTCCTTGGTGTCCTCTGATTCTTCGGCAATGCTCGGAAGAGCTCTCTCCAATCTCTTCAATTTATTATCTTCAAACCCACTTTCACCATTCCTTCACTTCAAGCAATGTCGTAATCGGCCCTAATTGGATGACTCAGTCATAATCTCATCCAATTCTTCGTGCTACTCCGTGACTTCTCAGTGAATCTCCGTGTAATTCCTTGGTGTCCTCTGATTCCTCGGCAACGCTCGGAAGAACTCTCTCCAATCTCTTCAATTTAATATCTTCAAACCCACTTTCACCGTTCCTTCACTTCAAGCAATGTCGTAATCGACCCTAATTGGATGACTCAGTCATAATCTCATCCAGCTCTCCGTGCTACCCCGTGACTTCTCAGTGAATCTCCGTGTAATTCCTTTGCGCTCTCTAATTCCTTGGCTCCGCTCGAGAGAACTCTCTCCAATATTTCCAATCCTTAAAACTCTCTTCAATCTTTAGAATCTCTAGCTCGAACAAAGGCCTCTACCGTCTTCTCAATGTCCTCTTCATTGGTAAACCATGAGCATATGCTTACACGAATGACATCTTGCCCCATCCATTTTGATCCGCCAAGCCATAGTGTTCCAGACTCCTGAAGATTTTTCAGACAAACATTTGTTTCTTCGTCTGTTTTTCCTTTTATCAGCACTTGATTAAATACGACATCGTTTATGATTTCAAAGTAATAATCTTTTAGTTTATTAGCTAAGAGCAAGGCGTATGTATTAAAACCCGTGACCATTTCATCAATTCCATCTTTTCCAAGATACTTCAATGTAGCCCACAATTCAATGGCACGTGCTCTTTTAGACATTTCATTGGAATAAAACATAGATTCACGCTTATCGCTACGTACGATATAGTCACCAGAAGCCTGCATCGCTGAGATTAGGGCATCCTTTTCTTTGCAAAGAACGATTCCACAATCATAAGGTGTATTCAATGTTTTATGTCCATCTACGGCCCACGATGTAGCTTTTTCGATTCCCTTGGTCAAATGACTCAGGGACTGACTCGCAGCAGCCCATAATCCGAATGCTCCATCAATATGTACCCATGCTCCGGCTTTATTTGCTTTTGTGCATACTTTGTCAAAATCATCAAATGCACCTGTATTTACATTTCCTGCCTGTAGGATTATCAAACAGGTTTCGTCTAATTCGGGTAATGCATCTATTCGAATTCTTCCATGATTATCTGAAGGAATCCATTCTATTCGTTTTTTACCCAAGCCCAATAAAGCAAATGTCTTCTTTATACTCGAATGCACTTGTTTGTGCGCTATAATGCGAAATGGGGGAGACCCTGCAAGACCATTCTCATTGACATCCCATTCCAATTTTTTCAATAGATGATATCGAGCTGCGGCGATTGCGCAAAGATTAGCAGTAGATGTACCACTCACAAATCCGGCTACTGTAGAATTAGGTAAATTAAAAATCTCCTTTAACCATAATTCGCAAACTTGTTCCAGTTTGGCATTGATGGCAGAAGTATAGTATAAACCGCCATTTTGATCCCAGATATCCGTCAACCACTTAGAGGCTAAAGCTGCCGGTACAGCACCCCCATTTACAAATCCAAAATAGCGACCTCCGATTTGGGCGGTAGTATTAGGTGATCCATATAAGTGCAGTTGCTTTAAAATCTCTGAAGTAGAAGTAGACTCAGTCCGAAATGGTTCATCAAAATGAGATAGTAGTCGCAAAGCTTCTTTTTGGGGAAAGACATCCATTGAGACCAGTCCTTCAATATAATCGAACGCATACGCTCTGGCTTGGTCGAATATTTTTTTGGAATAAAGCTCTTGCCTCATTTTTTCCTGAATACTCATAATCCTTGAAGTTATTGCTTTTTAAAAAATCATAAACAACACCGAAGCGCAGATAAATCCTGTAAACGCCAAAATCGTCGTCATCATGGTCCAGGAACGAAACGTTTGTTTTTCGTCCATACCAATATATTCTTTGACCAACCAAAAACCGCTATCATTCACATGAGACAGAATAGATGCGCCTGATGCTATAGCAATTACGATAGCCGCCAACTGACCTTGACTATAATCGATACTAGCTAATATTGGAAAGACCAACCCCGCAGCCGTAATCATTGCAACGGTGGCCGATCCCTGTAAAATTCGGATAACCGCCGCTGCTAAAAAGCCAAATACGATAATTGGGAAATTCCAATCCACAAAAGTATTCGCTATGATTTCTCCCGCTCCGGTTTCTACCAGTACTTGCTTGAACACACCTCCTGCTCCAGTGAGTAGGATAATGGTACCAGCGGGTTCCATAGATTTAGAAGTGATTCGAAATAATTCCTTGGAAGAATAACCTCGACCTATTCCAAGAGCATACCATACGATGATATTTGCAATGATCAATGCGGAGAATGGGTGACCTAGTAGAGCAATGGCGTTTTGAGCACGGGTATTATCAACGGTTATTATTCCAGATTTGACCATAGTACCCAAAAGAATAAGCATAATGGGAATTAAAATAATAGAAAAAATGAGCCCAATATTGGGAAAAGATTTCTCTTGAGCGTAGTGGAAGGATTGATCGCGATTTTCATTTTGAGCACCGCTGATATTTGGCGCAGAAATATGAATCTTTCCGGCAATATATTTTCCAAATAACAATCCACTTACTATAGCAGTTGGGATTCCAGCCAAAAAACCAGTGATAATGACCCAACCCAAATCTGCTTTTATAATATCAGCTACTGCAACAGGACCGGGCGTCGGTGGAATAAAGGCATGGGTTATGGCTAGACCCGCAAGAAGTGGAATTGCGTAAAGCAGTAAAGACTTTTTTGTTTTTCGTTGCAAAGCATAAATTACCGGAATTAGAATAATAAATGCAACATCAAAAAACACAGGAATTGCTACTACAAATCCAGTAATCAGGATAGAAGCCGGAGCATTCTTAATTCCCATTTTTTGAGTGAGAAAACTGGCAATGGCCTCAGCTCCTTTTGATTTTTCAAGTATGGCACCAAACATGGCACCTAAGCCCACTACAATAGCCACAAAACCCAAAGTAGACCCCATACCATTTTGCACGGTAGTTACAATTTTAGTACCATCCAAACCAGCCAAAAGACCGGTGAGAATACTGGAAATCAGCAATGAAATAAACGCTGGAATCCTTAATATCAGAATAAGGACTAAAAGAATTACAATGCCTGTAAGAACACTTAGAATAGTAGCCATTTATACTTTTTTTGCCGGTTCGCTGTTATGAATTCCAAATCGTGTGATACGTTTTCTCACTTGGGTCATCCTTCCGTTGATACCGGTGTGCACCAAAATAATCTCTTTGTCCCTGAATAATATTCGCGGTAGACTGGCTTCTGGTATATGTTTCAAAATAGGAATAGGAAGCCTGAAAACAAGGTATGCTGATTCCTGATTTGGAAATTTGACCCACGATTTCGCGAAATGCGGTTAGATTTGCTTTCATTTCCTCAATAATCGTTGGCTGGAGCAAAAGTTCAGAACCCTCGTTTAACCAGTGTTTCATCTGTTCCATGAGTTGTGAGCGGATGATACATCCGTTGGTCCATATTCTGGCAACTTCAGCAAGGTTGACCTTCCATTCATGTACATCGGATGCCGTTTGAATCAAATGGATACCCTGATGATGATTGATTATTCTGGCCATTTTATAGGCTTTTTGAAG
Source organism: Bacteroidota bacterium (assembly GCA_039194925.1). GTDB lineage: Bacteria > Bacteroidota > Bacteroidia > Chitinophagales > Saprospiraceae > CAJXUU01. Next base: position 3,294 of record JBCCVV010000313.1, on the reverse strand, counting down.
TTGTACAAGATCCACTTTTATAGTTTCTGTGGACATCCTGTAAACAGATTCGGCCTTGGTTCTTTCAGATTTAAAAGCAGATTGGTATCTGGCAAATAAGGCTGCCGTAAGTGTAGGGACAGGTACGCCCAATTCGCACGCGGCAATGGTGGTCCAACTCCCCGTACCTTTATTTCCCGCCTTGTCCAGAATGATATCAATCAGGTGTTTGTCGCCTTCTTTTTTTCTTAAGATGTCAACAGTGATTTCGAGTAGGTAGCTAGACAAATCGGTCTTTAACCACCCTGAGAAGATATCTGATATTTCATTGTTGGAAAGCTGTGCACCGGTTTTGAGAACACCATATATTTCTGCTATGAGCTGCATTTCAGCGTATTCTATTCCGTTGTGGACCATCTTGACAAAATGTCCGGCGCCACCTTTTCCAATATGCCCGCAGCAAGCCATTTTTTCTTTATCCTTAGCGGCAATTGCTTCCAGTTCTCGTTGGATTATTTGATAAGCCTCTTTTTCACCTCCAGGCATAATGGAAGGGCCTTTGAGTGCTCCCTCTTCTCCGCCTGAGACTCCCGTTCCAATAAAGAAGATGTCGTGCTCCGCTAATCGATCATTTCTTGCTTGTGTCAATTTATAATGGGAATTGCCACCATCAATGATCAAATCTCCCTTATCCAACAATGGTATCAGTGTATCTATCGTACTATCTACGGCAGCACCAGCCGAAATCATCAAGAATATCTTTCGCGGAGATTGTAAAGACGCGACAAATTCATTTAGATTTTCAAAACCATCAGCATCTTTGAGTTCAGGATGTGCTTGAATAAAATCTATTGCTACATTCTCTTCTTTGTCTTTCACGTATCGATTATACAAGCTGAGGGATACACCTCTAGAAGCAAAATTCCTGCTGAGGCTTTTACCCATTACACCTAGTCCAATTAAGCCCAATTGATTTTTCATTGTTGTCTGTTGTATGATTTTATTGATTATTTCATGTTGAGTATCCTTAATATCTATTTTGATGGCATAATCAGGAACTTCCAAGATGTCAAATTGAGACTGGAGTAAAGTCGATGGCATGAAATGATTTTCTCTTCTTCTCATCCTATCAGAAATCAATTCTATTGAACCCAAAAGAAATATCCAGTGGATCTTTTTATGAAGATCTTCAACCAATATTTTCCTATATTTTTCTTTTAGCGCGGAACATGCCACTACGATGGATTGGCTGCTTTGTGCCAGATAGGCATTTATAGATTTTAGCCAATCAAATCGATCCTCATCATTGAGCGCATGACCAGAAGCCATTTTTTGAATGTTGGATTCTGGATGGAAATCGTCACCATCAATAAATGTGGCACCCAATTTTTTTGCGAGCAAGGTGCCGATTGTAGATTTTCCACAACTAGAAACACCACAGATGAAGTAAATTTTTTGGGTAATCAAGCGAATTTCGTTTTAGTCCAATTTTGCAACGTGAAAATAACAAAATTCACGATTGGAGTGAATTCAATTCACCAAAGCAAAAACGTCGACAAATTGCAAGGGTTGTTTGTAACTTCAACCGCATAAGATACAAAGCTCTATAGTTGTAGAGTGCATTCATCAGTTGGGTTTTCAACCATATCGTGATATTTATTGGAAACTAAAAAAAACGACTGGAAGTGATTCCAGTCGTTCGTTAAATATGTTATGTATTAATATACAATTAGATGCGTGGTACAGAGTACATTTTATTGTCGAGTTTAATGAAATATGTCCCTCTATGGACCCCACTGAAATCTAATTGCCAATTTGTACCAGTTTGATGCATAGGAATTTGTATGGTCTGACCTATGTTATTGAAAATGCGAGGAGCATTCTTGGATTTTGTACTTTTTTCTATAGTCAACATTCCACTTACCGGGATGGGGTATAAATGAACCTCTTCCGTATCCGTTTCTTGGGTAGAATTGATCGTCGCACATCCTGATTTCCTTACTTCCCAATCGTAGAAATAGTAGTAAAATCTTGATGGTTCGGTTGGTGCTGTACTACTTGTAATGCTTACAAGATCATCAATAGTATACGGATATTGTACGCCTCCATCGTTTCTATATAAATAGGCATCACTGTATAGACCTAATTGTAAATCAGTGCCTTGTGGGACGAAAAGATCTAGTGAGATGCGGTGTTCACCATTAGGTATATACACAGTTCGTTGATTTAGTACATTTCCTTCACTATCCCATAGAACTATTGTTCTGTTTTGATCTCGATCTGAAAATACGTTTACCGTTTCGATCACAATGTCTTCCATAGCATTGAAGATAAGCGCCTGATGACCGCCCTCGAAATATCTTCCTGAACCGATATCCTTATTCTCTGGCCCAACTTTATCTAATGAAAGCGGATTTCCCTCTCCTATGGTAATATAAGATTCTTTGATTGTTTCATTTTCACCATAAGAATTCGAGCCTTGCAAGGTGACATTGTAGCTGCCAGGCGCTGCGTATGTATGGGTCGGATTTGCTTCGCTTGAAGTAATACCGTCACCAAAGTCCCAAAAATATGCATCTGGTCGTGGCCAGGATACATCGGTAAATTCTACAGTGAGAGAATTACAACCTGCATAATTATGTGTTCTAAAATCCATTTGTGGAGCAACTTCAACAGGAGTACAGGTGGAGGTGTTGGCTTTTAATTGACTTTCTGACAAGGGACCTAATGTTTTGACGGTTCGATCTGGGCACACCATCATAATAGTGGGCAATTCACCAATTTCGAACGTGTTGGCTATAAAAGCTGCATCGAGTATTGGATAATTGGTGCCAGTAACCCAGTCTCCTTGAGTGTTATTGCCCGTACCATTGAGATCAGCCATTGTCGTAGCTATATCAGACTCTATAAGATAGACCATGCTTTCGTCTGTTCCATCAGGTCCGTATTTTTCCATATAGTCATGCAAAGGTCCGGCATTGTGATAATTCCAGCAAGGAACGCACCAGGCAGCAGAAAAGTCTAATATAACAGATTTACCTTTGGCAAGCAGATCATAAAGATTTTGTTGGTTCCCTTCAATATCCTTTACTGTGAAATCAGGAGCTATACTTCCATCTTGAATTTGTGCAGTTGAATTGCCAATAACAATTAGGAAGAAAAATAGAATTTGTATAAGTCTTTTCATATTTGCGTAAATTTTTAATTTGTGTTTTAGCTAATGTGAAATGGCCAGTTGCAATGCACTTGGCGTATGAATTTAAAACGTCCGAATTAACTGTTTTCCTTCAAATTTAAGAAGCGAAGGAAAAATTG
>JBCCVV010000312.1:0-7187 GCA_039194925.1 Bacteroidota bacterium | reverse complement strand
AAATAAATAATTAATAGAATACATCTTTAATGAAAGATGGCTATTTCTTATTTCAAAATACATCAATCGAAAGCAAGTATAGTGCATAAGATCAGGGATTGATTGAAAAGTGTCATGAACAACATTATCTATGTAACGAACGACTAGAAAGTACATATTTTCAGTTTTGACCAGGACAAGGTTTATGCACATTTCAGGAATCCAAAAAGCCGATTTTCTACAAATGAAGTGATTTAAGCTTAGTCTTAAATGAATGTATCAATTTGGCGATCTACTAAACCAGCTTCAATTAAGTAATCCGACAGATGGAAAGCAAGATGGATTTTGACTTCTCAACAAGACATAACCAATACCGCTCAGACCTCTAAAAAATGAAGGATTCTCAGAACGAATTTTAGTTGCCTCGTGCGTAATATAGTTCCCTACATTCTCCTTTTTTAAAACTAATTTTTCAATCATATGATTTGCCAAACTAAGAATTTCATTATCCTTAAGAATTGTGAAAGCCTCCAATAAAAAATCAATTTTCCCAAAATTCCCGCAACAATACGTATCCAAATCATTTACGGACTCTGATCGGATTAATGCAATCACATTTTTAACATCTTTTAGAAACCTGGGGTCATTCAGCGCTTGATAGGCATATAATCGAACCATGCCTATTCCCGTGGCACCATAGCACCAAGTATTGTGAAAGGCAGCATTTCGATTTCTTAGATCACACCAATTATTCTCTTTATCAGAAAAATAAAAATCTTCAAAATTAACTGCTTCGTAAAATGCCTCTAGATATTTAGATTCGGAAGTCAGTTCATAAAGTTTCAAAATAGCATATGCAATACCTGAGGCTCCATGTGCCAAACCTGTCAATGGATTATTATTGAAAGAAGATTTCCATATGTGCAGCCCTGTTTTTTTATCTATACTCCTTTCCCTTAACAGCTTTTCTCCTATGAATTGGATTTTATCTTTTAATTTACGAACAGGCTCTATTTTATACAATTCAATTAAACTAATCAATGCCCCCGAACATCCTTCAAGCAAATCGTTTTCCGTTGTCTTAGCAATCAATTCATCCGTAAAAAAAGAGGTCAAGTGAAGCGCTGTTTCCTTATATTTTATTGGATCAATTTTTAAAAGTGTATAGATAATACCTGTAATTCCTTTTGAAAAAGATAAAAAAGAACTTTGGTCAATACCAGTTAAAAAAGCACTTAAATTCAAAATTACATCGTGAATAATCGAATCAACAATCTGTTGTATTTCATGGTTTTTCTTTTTCTTTAGATAGGCAGCTAGAAATATAGCAATACCCAACCTACCGGAGTATAAAGAGTCATTAAGCCCTCCCAGGAAAATTTTTCCACTACCAGAAGCTTGATAAGATTTCCATATATATTTCTCGTCTTCCTCTTGCGCAATATTTACTATTTTATCTATGATTAAAGCTAATTCATGATCTATACTGAATGGGGTATTCATGACGCTTTTAGACGATTCATGCTTGTCATCTTTTAAATGATAACGTGCCGCGAAAGCATCTTTTATCAGATTTATTTGCTCTTGAATATCTTTCCTGTCAAGAGTTTTGATTCTATTTAATATGAAATTATACGGTGGTTCTCTAAAGAAATTTTCAATTACTTTTTGACCACTTTGTTCTAAGTAAGTACGCGAAGTATTGGCCGTAAAATAAGGGATATCCATTCGTAACAACGCTTCTTTTTCATGTTCTCGAATGCGTTCTTTATGTTCATCGGCAACTGTAGGTAGGAACGTAAAATCGTCGAGGGATTTGGCTATGATTTCAGAACGTTCGTCTGATGACTTCAAAGCATTTAGCAAATAGGAGTTTTCCAAAATATTCGAATACGTTTGGGTAGACCTGGGAAGAACACGTATCGTTTTATCTTTAAAAACGGAAAAAAGATTGTTTATTTCATTGGTTTCTTTTTTATGCAAAAACCAATCACTAATTATTTGATATCCTTCAATAATTTGGTTCAAAAAGTTCTTTGGACTCACCAATTTTCCGTCAAAAAATAATTGATTCTTACCGTTGCTAAAATGGGTACTTTCTTTTATCAAATCCAATTGGTCCGTATTCAAATTTACCCATTGCCAAAATGGAGTTGTCTCTCCCTTTCCGTCTGCACCTAAACCGCTACAATCAAAAAACGTATCCTGTACAGCAAATAATTGAGGGACAAGCCCAATAGATAAAACATCAAATTGTGTATCATCTGATTTAAACATACATTCTAAATCAATTAGGATTGGATATTCTCCATGGGCAATAATATTTTCAAAATGCAAATCAAAGCCCATTACCAAATAGGACAAACCTATCAATGCTCCACAACGTTTAAAATAGTTTTCTATTTGATTTTCTTCATCAACAGGTAGCTGATTTATAAATTCAACCCAAGAGTGTGTCGTCTTATTTAAAAGATTAATCCTTTGGAAATCAACTCCAATATTTGCAGAATTAATCTCTTCCAAAAGTGTATTAAACATCTGATCCAATTCTCCCGAACGCGGTTTATAGACTAGTTGCTTCCCATTCGTCAGATGTACAATAGATGTGCTTTTCCCACTTAGGTGGGTATCTCCTTCCCCAGGACTAATTTTTTTAATGCTAACGTTCTTTTCAAAATTAAAGAATGCTATCAAATCATCTTTGTCTTCTTCAAAAAAATTGATAACCTCTTTTAAATGATAATTCTTAAATCTTAAATTTTTAGAAATTAGTTCTACCAAATGAGGATACGTTTTTAATATCTTTTCCGCCTTAAAATCAACTAAAAAATCATTTAGGATTTTTTTGCCAATTGGATAAGCACCCTGCTGGATAGAATGCGTAGTGCGATATGCATTCCATTCGTGATCAAACGCAAATTTACTCATCCATAGGAGATCATTTAGCCATTTATTTTCATCAATCAGAGTTGAGGTTTCCGATTCAAGATGTAGGTTTTGAATGGCACATAATTCTTTGATCGAATTGGAAAAAGGAAATTGTTTATTCATTTTTGGTAAATTGAGGTACTAATAAAGTGTTCGGAAAAAATTTTAAAGAAAAAGAGGATTCCACTTAGCTATAACGGTATTGAAATGATGCCCATGATTTGAATTATTGTCATCTACTACGGTTTCAACAAAAATAAATCCACAGAAGAAAACTAATCTTCCGTGGATTCTAGTCATAAAACTATATGCAACATACAAGCCAGGTATTTCCGATTGATAATGTCCAAGTTAGAGGATCAGGTGAAGAATTAGAATAATCTTTTGCATCATCCAAAACTGAATCAAAACCGTGCTTCTTTGCAATATCAGATATCGCATTATTGACGGAAGTTTCAAATTCTTTTTTCATCTTTTCATCTTTCGATAATTTTTCCAGATAAGCTTTCATACTTATAATTTTAGTTATTTCCTTACTCTATTTAATACAGGCTTTTCAGGATTCCGCCTTGATTATAGTTTATAAAATGTTGTGCTAAAGCTATTTAGTCAATGCGTTGATAAATGCCTTAACCGTACATCTTTCAAAATCGAAGATAGATCCTACGCCATGTGTCAGAATGAGAATTGACCTGAACGACCGTATTCATGTAACCAGCGACATAAAAAGCCGCAATAAGAAATAATATGAAAAATATAAAACTTAGAACTGAAGCAAGAATTCAGCGAATACTGCCTTTTTTATATAATTACGATACAAATAAGAGAGATAATTGGTCCTTATTGTCGTTTTACGCGCTTTCTTCTACTATTTTGATTTCTTCCGCATCCAGTCCATACAGCTCGTAAACGATTTGATCTATTTCCTTCTCCGTTTTATCCATTGCTGATTTTAGGGAGTTTGCTTTTTGCTTTTGCTCACTGAAATATTGCATCCATTCTGCTTCTTCAGAAACCGATAATCTAATTTTGTTTCTTGTAAAAAATTCAATTAGATCAAACGATTCCTCCATTAATGAAATATTGGTTTCTATTGATAATTTTGAAGATAAATAATTTTCAAAATTTGACGCAAACTTTTCGAGACTTAAAGACATCTCACAAAGTACATTTACCCTTTCAATTATTGCATTATAAATGGTAGTTCCTTGGAAAGATTCCATTTTGACAAAGGGAATATCACCTATTTTAGCCGTACTCAGTTGATTGTATTGACCATCCGCAATATAGGTTTGAATTAACTTGCTGTTCAATATGCAGTTAACAAATTTTGTAAATTCCGAATCCGTTGAAAAGCTTGATATTTTAGTCTTGGATTCTTGATTTAAGTAAATGTAATTTTGTCCTCCAGCTCCGCCCCCTGAAGAATAATGAGCACCACTAGAATAGGTAAATTTGTCCATATTTTTTGTGTTAACAATAATTTTGGGGCCCTCGAATGGCACATCAGCTCTTTCATATAATGGCATCCACCATTGTTTACGTCTCATAATCTTCTGAACTGCACCAGCAGAACTATAATTTGCTTTAATCTCATCTACCGAATATTTTTCAAATTCTTCCAGTGTTATAATTGTCTCTTTTTCAACAGTTGTGGACCTATTTAATAGCACACCGGCAAATGCTAATAGATATTCTTTAATAGTACCCGTTAATTGTGAAGCTCCTGTGTATATGACAAAGTGCGTCGATTGATCAACGAACCATTTTTTCAAATTCTCAGTCTTAATGAAAGGTTTTATAAAACGTTTTTCTTCCTTTGAAAGTGTAATCCATTTATTATTTATCAATAATTGATAGGAAGAGTTCAATGTCTTAATATCCGTTCCTTTTGTGAGAATAAATATACCTCTACCTAAATATTCTTCTGTAATCAGCTTTTTTACAACATGTTTTTTAGTCACTCTGTCTGCCCCAGTTACTAATCCTTGTGAAATATCGAAGTAAGTTGATATTTTATAATTGGTTTTTAATGAGTTAAACTTACGCTGATAAAAATTCCAGGGCTTCATTCCAGACATATCCATTTCTGAAGTGGAGTACCTGTCAATTTTTAAAGTGTCGAATAAATCGGTTGATATTGATTCTTGGCTTTTTAAGGATATAAAATCGAAATCGTAGTCTTTTATCTGTTCTGATTTTTTTTGAGATAAAATCAAACTGGTCGTACCCGCATCGTTAAAAACTTTCAAGCTGTTAAAATCAACAATAGTCACTATTATCGATGATTTCAAAATTTCGTATCGAACTTTATTTGACCAGTCGGCAGATGTGAATTCACGTGGTATGATTAATGATTGTAAACCATTTGGTTTTAACAATTCAATACCCAATTTGATAAAAAAGTAGTATAAATTAGAACGTCTTCTGTAATAGTCATTCCATTTTGGAATCAATTTTAGAGCATCAAATATTTCCGAATTCCCTTTCTCACCCACATAGGGCGGATTCCCAATCACCACATCAAAACCACCTTTAGCAAAAACCTCTGGAAATTCACTTTTCCAATGAAACGCTTTATCTCCAGCAACCTCCGGATCATCAATCAAACTATTCCCACACTTAATATTACCGTTCAAAGAAGTCAACTTCCTGCCCTTTTGAGCCGTTCGAAGCCATAAAGATAATTTGGCAATTTCTACACTTTCTTCATTAATATCTACACCGTAAATATTATTCTCCAAAATGGAATTTTCCACCTCACTCAATACCAGGGCATCACCAAATAGTTTGGCTTGTAATTCATCAATATATCGATGTTCCGAGATAAGAAATTCTAATGCTTGGTTTAAGAATGCACCACTTCCACAAGCAGGATCACATATTGTAATTTGAAGTAACCAATTTCGATAATCCTCCAGTTTTTGGACCAATTTCATGATGGTCTTTTTTTGCCTTCCTTTCCGTTCTTTTTCGTATTCGGCTTCCTGTATATCCAATTCCGCTATCTTCTCTTCACAGAGCTTTCCAAGGGTATTATCTACGATATATTTGGTAATGTATTTAGGCGTGTAGAATACACCGTCCTTTTTACGCTTGGTTTTACTTTTATCCGTTGCTATTCCGTGGATTTCGGCTTGGATTTCATCAATGTCATTTAAGGAATGTTCGAAGATATGCCCAAGGATGTTGACACTTACTTCACTTTCAAAATCGTAGTTGCTTAATCGTAAGGTGTGGATGTGCAAAAGGTCATCATTGATTTTGATATTGTCCAAAATCTCATCTGGTGCAAAAAGCCCGCCGTTATAGGCAAATATATCATGTTGTGGACCTTTGTGGCCTGTATTCATGTATCCAAAAAACTTTTTAAATCGATCGTACAACGGAAAATATTCATCGTATTTTTCCTTTAATTCGTTCCAATGATTTATGATAGATCGTATCGAATTCGGAGGCAACAAAAGACGATCTTCAGCAAAAAAGATAAATAAAAAACGGTCCAGTAATTTTTGTGTCTTTTTGAATAAGGTCAGTTTATCATATTCAGGGTTTTCTGTTTGGATGGCATCAAAGACTTCACTTCTGAATGCTGCATAATCCTTGTACAGTTTTTTAGTTACATTTTCTTCTTGGGTTAACGATTCATCTTTGATCTTTTTGGGAATGTCCTTTAAAAGATATTCTGAAGAAAGACAAAGCCAAAGCACTTTGAATCGCTCTCTTGTCAGCGTAAAAAGATTAAACTCTTCAAAGTCGACTGCATTGTCAATATAAAAGCGCAATTTTTCAAAATTGGAAGTAATGACATACTTACAACCGGGCTGATTATTTTTATAACCAAATGCCTGGCTTTCGACCTTGTTCAAATCGGTAGTTTTCGTTCCTTTGAGTTCTATTACCGCAAGTGCTTTGCCATCCTTTAGAATTGCACCATCGGTCTTCTTTGAGTCTCTTACATTCTTTAATTCGGTGGTTAGATTAAAATGTGGCGTAGGATTTTTAGTATATCCCAAGACTTTTACAAAAAGATCAATCAGAAATTCACCTTGATATTGTTCTTCCTTGGAACTGCGGATATTGTTTTGAATAACTTGATTGTGAAAGTGAGTGTAAAATGTTTGGAAAGCCAGGTCCACCTTTTCGGAATCCAGTCCTTTTAGATAGTTGTTTAATACAGAATTTTGAAATAGGCTCATCTATCTTTTACCTTTTTTCTCAAAGTTAAGAATATGAGTAAACTATCCAACGGAGCACTAATTATTACCTGGGTTCTTTTT
>JBCCVV010000311.1:0-7239 GCA_039194925.1 Bacteroidota bacterium | reverse complement strand
CAAAAGTCGTATTTTCTACGTATAGTTTGTAAAAGGCAAAGAGTACGGAAGCGGCTAGAAAAATTATAAATATGATGGGCTTAAACCAGTTTTGTGCAATGTCGGGATTTATGAAGTCCCTGGTTCTAGATGATAGTGACCTTTTTTCATTAAAAATTTGAAATTTCCAAGATTGTAAGTCAGTGGGACTTAAATTATCCGGTTTACGAATATCAATAAGTAGTTGATCAATTTCTTTCTCAATCCTTTCAAGATGTGTTGACCCTACCGCAAGGTTGACCTCATTTTTTAAAGAGTCTATACGTTTTTTAAAAGTAGCTTTTTTATCATCTGATAAATTTTTAATCAATTTTTTACAATTGGCTAAAAGCTTTAGTAAATCCCCATGTTTCTTGGTTTCATCTACTCTTCTCGCAATAAACCCTATCAAAAGTCCCAAAAGCATTGTTGATAAGGCACCAAAAGGCCCATGTCTGAAGGTTAACGTAAGATCTTTGTAGACTACAATATTTTTAGATTCTGGAACAATTTTTTGTTTTGATTTTGCATCTGTCTTTTGTTTTGATTTTGCATCTGTCTTTTGTTTTGATCCTGAATCTGCCTTTTGTTTTGATTTTGCATCAGCCTTTTGTTTTGATCTTAATACAACTTGGCCGTTGTAAATCCCAGCACTGATATCCAGATCCGAGGATAATTTAGCCTCTGAAGGAGTGGGTTCCCCGGCAGTGGCTATTATCTTTTTGTTTGATGTGAGAATAGCTGTATGGGTTAATTTTCGATTCGTCTTTTTGTTGACGAGATATAACTCAAGAGGATTAAAATGAATCGTGGTGTCCGAATCATTTTGTATTTCAAATGACAGCGCTCTTTGTATCTTGGAAGGTGGCAGCAAAAATCCAAGTAGAAAACAAGGTTTGCCATTGGATATATAATTGGTGGATGGACTGGTTATTATTTTAAATTGACTGCTGTCAATAACTTCAATTTCGATCTTCCAGGTGTATGAATGAATTTTTTTCTTTTCCTTCTTCCATTTTTTCTTATCCCTCTTCTTTAATTCGGAAGTGTCGAGCGCAATGGTCAAGTCCGATATATAGTTGCCTGGAATCAGGGTATTGGGAATTTTGAGATATAATTCATCCTCGTTCTTATCGCTTCTATCGAATGATGAAATGGCTTTGTTTTGGTTGTCAACAAAGGATAAGGGGGCAGAAAACGTGTTCTTTTTTACCTCCCGCAAACAGGAAGAAGCAATGGTGTAAGGCATATCTTTTTCACCATATTCGACCTTGAAGTCTATAATTTGATCATGGGCTGCATTTTTGACCACGAATACTTCTATTTCCTTTTGCTTATCATTCAAAACATAATCGTTCTGTCCTGTGACGGCGAGTGGAAATAGTACGGATAAAAGGATGCATAAGCTTCCTAAAACAGAAATAGGGTTCTTTGAATTCATAGTGTATAACTTATTTATTAATTCCAATTTCAGCTATCGTAAAAATGGTATCCTGATCTTGATTCAATACTGCTGCCTGGATGAAAATATTGTCATCTGTGTTTTGTAGTGTATGTACTAATGGTCTGAACTTTATTCCTGTGACATCACCATTCTCATCCGTTTTGCATTCAAACCGATTTTCGAATTGACCCACCTTCTTTTCTTCAGCATTTATAATTTGAAAAGCACGCAGCGCTACAGGCGTGTCGATAGATACCTTGCCAATGTCTCTTCTGGTCGATACGGTAATATCTACAGCGGTGGTGTTCAGAGCCATGGAATCTATGACGTATTGGCTTAATTCTATGAAAATATCATCCGCGTAAGATCGTAAAGGTGTGAATTGAATCTGCTGCTCAATGGGGGTAGGATGGGGGACAGTGATTGTGATTTTATTCGTTTCCACATTGGTTCCCAATTGATAGTCAAATTCGATCGTATTATCCGAATTGAGTACTACATTGTTTAAATCAGACAGCAATAAGGTTCCTCCAGTACTTGCCACTTTAATTTTGGATAGGGTCGAATTTTCAATGGTAAGCTTGCCTTTTATTATACTGATCCCATCCGCCAATACAAAATTGGAGTCAAAATCATCAATACGAATGACTTCATTGGGCTGTAAAGCCCGGACCATGACTTGTTCATTACCCGATATCCCCAACGCCTCAATTTTTATGGTTATATCATAGGCGCCCGGTGTCAACCCCGCTTTTAATTGATACGAATTTTCATGTTTTGTCAACAGTTCGTCAATCAGATTGGAATCCGCAGTATTCACAAATTTTCCGCCAGTGACATTGTGCTGAAGCGATAATCTGTATTCTTTGTCCAGCGCCAGATTCTTGTTGATCGTACAATGAATGGTGATGACATCCTGGCCATTTGCCTTCAGGTCAGGGCCTGGATCGATTACTGCATCGAGGATATGATCTCTGGAGTTGTTGATCCGCACAGAATCGGAAGTGGTTATTTCCGGTTGTACTTCTAATTGTGCTTTTAGATTAAATTGACCGGTTGAACCATCCGTTAATAATACCGCTTTGGCAATTCCCAGGATTGTGGCATTTACCGTAATGGAATTCTTGGAATCCTCGGTGGTGACAAAATTTCCCTTGTCGGTAGAAAAAATGATGTTCCGTTTTTCGTGATCATCGACATGGGGAGGAATGGTAGCAGTTAAAAGAATCCTGGGGTTTAGAGTAGAAGAGTCTACCTCGCTCGTGAGGGTCAAATAACCTTCAATATCTTCCTGGTTAATTTGCGGAGCGTCAAGATCAAAAATTTCCACACAAGCTTGGAAGCCAAACACTGCTGCTAAAAATAATAGTATATAGAAGATGCTTTTCATGAGATGATCAAAGTTGTGGGAATAGACATTTTTGCTCTTTGTCCAGACTTATTTACCGCATAGTCGCCTCCCGAGGGAATGCCTTTGCTTTTAAAATCTGCCGTATTATATTCTGCTGTTGCAAATCGTATTCTAAAATTTCGAAAATTGACAGAAACACTGTTGTACTCAGCTTCAGTAGTAAAAAACCTGACCAACTGTAATATTTGATCACCTTCTTCAACCTTTAGATTATTCAGGTCGCTGGGATTATATGTTTTAGACTTACAATTGAAGGGGTGGAACTTTAAGCCTATTGGGCTGTCAATAGTGAGCCGCAGCTTAAATAAATAGCTTCCTGCCGGGGTAACATGCACTTTCTGGGTTATGTAATATTCATCCGATATCAATATTGAATTTGCATCATCGTTATGCAAAATAATGGATGAGACAGGAGTTTTAGACGAGTCCAGTAATGAAGGTTCATTTCCAAATGGGTTAATTTTAATGTCTGCCATACTATTTAATTTAAACCAAAAATTGTTTGAATTCCTTTTGCTACATCCAATTCCATGGATAGATTAAGCGTAGGTAAAAGTTTTAATTGGTTATCTTCAAATGGATTATAATTATTGGCCTTTGTTGCCACCAGGGCAAAATTGACACGCGCAATTCTGGTAATGCGATATCCGTATCCAAACATCAGATTTCCCTGGAATCCCGAATTGTTGCCACCGGGATTGACCAACGGAAGAAATGCATCGGATTTCGCCGAGCCGATATTCTGAGAAAAACTTAGGAATAAGCTAAATCGCTTCCAAAAACAATCTTCATTTCTATATAAAGAAAAAGGAGTTCTTTTATTTACAGGAACGAAGTAAAAATTAATCCCCTCGTAAATGTAAAATGATTGAGACTGCGGTTCATATCCGAGGCCAAGATCTAATCCTATATATGGGTTTTTCGAAGTTTCTAAGAATGCATCAACTTCCGTATCAATTTGGTAAGTTTTATTTTCAATATTGTATAATCGGCTCAATTCTTTAGGGAATTCTGAGATGTAGTTTTCAGGGGAAAATTTTTTCAAATCATTCTTATGATTTATGAGCTGATCTAGATTTCTGACGATGTCCTCCATTTTGGATCTGCTCTCTTCCAGGATCAATGTACCCCTATTATTGAAGAGCCCTTCAGAGAGTAAAATATAAAAAGAGGCTTTGAGCAACTCAATATTCTTATTCTCTAAATCTATATCTTTACTTAAATCTTCAATTTGAGTTACATCACCGGTAGACTGTATCTTTCGGTTCCCTTTCAGGAGTTTGCTTATCCCTGATTTCACTTCCAAAGAAAGAATTTTCATGATTTGATCTATGGACAAGTTTTTGTACTCCTTATCTGAAATAACAGGTTTAGTTTCCCAAACTTCTTTTGATTTTTTTGTCAGGCTTTTCTCTTCCTTGAACCATTGATTTAATGATTTGAGAAGCTCGCCATTTATATGTGTTTCTAATTTGTCCGCGGTGCTTATATACTCTACTTTGGCGGAATCATATTCAGATTTCAGTCTGCCCGCTTGTCTGATAAAGCCTGACCAGGGAGGTTCTTCTATATGTACGCTGTATTTTTCATCGTTCCACGTTCTGAGGCGATCAACATTAAAATCAAATTTCTCAGTAAGAAAAGCTTCAACTTCTTTTTTGATCAACGCTAAATTTTCATTGGTCATGCTGGCATATGAATTGACATGCTTCGTAACGATTTTAGGCACTTGTTTCTTGAATAAGTCTTGATCGTTTGCAGACAGTTTTTTTGACCTCCAGATCTTGAACTTAAATTGGTACGACTCATTTGCGTGCAACGGCTTAATAAGGATGTCACAATGCTTTTGCGTGTCTTTTTTATATATCGCCGTCTCTAATTTCAAGCTATCCTGTACGTTGGGATCAAAAGGTAGGTATTGGTTATTCTTTTTGTGTTTATAAAATATCCAACACTTTACTTTATCTATTTCCTCCGGTATTTTGACAGAAAGTATAAAAGGCTGCTCAAATGGTACATTTTTATAACTAAGCTCCTGAAAAGAATTCAATGACGTTATGGTTTGAGCCTGTAAATTAGCCCCTTCTAGAATTAGCCATAGAAATTGGGCTAAGAGGAATACGATGTACTGTCGAGATAAAGGTTTCATAAGAGGCTGGTCATTGATTATATTGATTACACCTTCCATTTTGAAAATCCGGGGAAGCCCAAAATGTCCTTGTTTCTTTGATTGTAAATATCCTTACATTCCAACCGCTATATGATCTAACTTTTGTTATACCATCCGCGGCGAGTTATTTAGTATTGCGAAGGATACCCGCTCGCAGTAGATTGGACGCTATCCCTTGATAATGAGGAGTATGGGCTTGATTTATTGAAAGGATCGAAACCACGCAGATGGATTATCTTGATCGGTAATGCACACTTGTTTTCGCAATTTCCTCTATTCATGATTTGTCTGGATGGTTTCAAAAAACACGATGTAGTTGTATACGACACGTATTGACCAGCAATTCGCGAAGCCAGATGTTGACGATTAAATCACAGATTGACCAGGAATTCGCAGAGTGCATTATTTAGAGGACCAGACCTTCAGTGTCAATCGTAGGAAAAAGGTTTTGATCAATGCATTCCAACTCAAATGAAATGGTTACGATTCAAACTCTCCCCATAAAACTATGTAGATAGAATCATAAGAATTAGGGTTTAATCTGAAGGTTTAAGTTTAGATTTTTGGAAAAAAATTTATTATGCTTACAATTCAACTCAACTCGGAATCCACTCAATTACTATTTAATTGGGGAGTGCAAGTAGACGCCTCGTATGAGGTCCAGGAACAATCCAGCACGTACGATAATTCTTTAAATCTTTTAACTGTTACCCTCTTGGCGACTGAAGTATCTGATGATGGCTCATGGTTTCATTATAATTTTACAGAAAATGTAACTAATTTAGAAGGGCATATTCAGATAAAGGTAGAACTTGTTAACAAGGAAAAAGATCGTAAAGTTATTACTCATCAGTCGGATGGAATACGTATTGAACGTCCCTCCAGTGGATGCAATTAAAAAACGCAAGCAATCATTGAAGTTGTTTCTCTACATAGTATGTCTGGCTTTCATGTCGATTAGTGCGGCTCAAGCTCAACCGTATATCAAGAGAATTCCTTCAATAGATTCCTTAAATGACAGAGCATGGAATGTCGTTCAAAACGACATTTCAGCTTTTAAACAACTAGGTGGGCAAGCACTCGTTCTCAGCAACAAGCAAAATTATTTATTTGGTCAGTGTGAAGCACTTCAAATCATTGGAACATATTACCGACACGTCGGCGAACCGGACTCCGCTTACTTTTGGTACAATGAGGCACTAAAAGCAAGAGTTAAACTGGGCGATAGTGCTATGATTTCCGGCACCTTAAGTAATTTGTCGGTATTATTTATGGAGCAGGGGAACTATTTAGCTGCAAAAAAGAACTTTGAAAATGCTGAAAAATTAATTCCTGCCTCCGACATTGTAAGAAGAGCAAATCTGCAAAGCAATCTTGTAGTATTGAATAAGCGCATGGGCAACTATGACGAGGCTCTTACCCACGTTCATCAGGTAAAACAATTGCTGCAAGAGTCAATGGATAGTATATTATATGCGACCTGTCTGATGAACGAGGGCAACCTTTATGAATTAATGGGGGAGCAGGAAAAAGCCATAGAAAACCATAACGAGGCGTTGGAGATATTTAAATCGGCAGGAGATTCTTTGAATCAGGCAAAGGTGTTAAATAATTTGGGTAATGCTTTTTTAAGAAAATCTGACTTTGGACAAGCCATGCGTTATTTTGAATCCAGTCTGAAGATGTTCCAGAAGCAAAAATCACTGATGGAAATTGCTGGTATTGAGCAAAATATTTCCACATTACACAGGTATATGGGAAATTTGGAGGACGCTAAAGTTATTCTCAAAAGAAGTTTAGACAAATGGGATCAGATCGACAATCAAGAAAAGAAAGCGGAAGGGCTCATTTTGATGGGTGAGATCCTTTTCGAGCAGAAAAGATACAGACAAGCAATCAATGTCTCCATTCAAGCCGAAGAAATAATTCCTGCCAATTCTGCTAACAATTACATATTACTTTACAATTTGTCACGTTACCATTCCCTCTTAGGTGAATATGATAAGGCATATGAATATCAAAAAAGGAGTAATATCCTTCAGGAAAAAAGGAATGCTGAACGCTTTAAATGGTCCAGTCTTGAAAAAAATTATAGATTTCAGATAAAAGAAGTTGAATTTTTAAATAAAGAGAATCAACTTCTATATGAAAACACCAGGAAGGAAAAGCATTTGCGTTTTGCTATTCTCATAGGTT
>JBCCVV010000310.1:0-7261 GCA_039194925.1 Bacteroidota bacterium | reverse complement strand
ATTTTGATTTTTCAGATGATGAAAATTCGGTGATAGTTTTTCCAAATCCTAGTAATGGATTGATTAATGTAGAGGGGTGTGAATTTTGTGATTATAAAGTTTACTCTTCTGATGGAAAACTTTTCAGAAGCGACAAAGTTAAAAATCAGACAGTATATATTAAAGACAAAGGCAAGTATATAATATCATTTCAAAGGGAGAACAGGACAATGAGCAAACTAGTAATTGTAGAATGAGAACTCCTGACAACACTAGATAAGACAGAATGCTACCCTAACGGGATGGCACTCCGTTTATCATTACCGTTGTA
The DNA here is from genome assembly GCA_039194925.1 of Bacteroidota bacterium. Lineage (GTDB taxonomy): Bacteria > Bacteroidota > Bacteroidia > Chitinophagales > Saprospiraceae > CAJXUU01. The sequence continues at coordinate 6,951 of JBCCVV010000310.1, read as the reverse complement.
GCCAATTAGAAAAAAGAAAAAATTAGAAAGTGGAAAATCTTATAAAAAAGTTATTTTAAAAATCAATAGAATTAGGAGATGTTGAATATTCAGAAAAAGAAATAAATTCAAATTGGATAGGAAATTCTCCTACTTCTAAAGAGATGATAAATTAAGAAGAAAAATAAAAGTTTCATTTCCAGCTGTAGAGTCTATAAAATTAATTCCTATACTTCATCCTAAATATCTCTGACTAAGGAATATAATAAACGGAATAATCAACTTCTTTTGTATTTGGTTAAATTGTTCGCATGAAATAGGTTCAGGTAATAAAGCGGTCTAATGCACACAAACATACCCTTTGTAAAAAGTCTTGAAATTGGTGTAATGATAAAGATGAAAAGCAATATAAATAGTCAACATTTCTGAATTGGATCGCTTGGATATACGGTTGTGAGAAGGTTGTTGAGGGTCAGAAAGCTTCAATTATCCAAAACTGACTGAAATACCTTAAAAAAGTGGTCAACTTCTTTAAAAATACGGACTAATGCATCTATGTTCATATGCAGAGAATTACTTTTATAGTATTGATAATCAACATTTAATATATTAAATAATTCAGATTTTAAATTGCAAATAAAGATATAGTCCTTTGAGGAATTAGAAGATATAAAATCGAAAATAAAATTCCAGAGTTACGAAGTAACGGACAATCAGTAAATGACTTACTGTATGACAATATCCGCTTGGAGCACGCTGAATACAGTTATCCGTTATGGTTCGCACTCACCATTACGCGAAAGGTGTAAGCTTCGCGATTTCAGAAAATGATCAACAAACAGACTGCATTTTAATTGCATATCAGTCCTCTGGGGCAGTGAAAAAGGAATTATTGATGACTATTACAATAAGCGTTGGTGTTAACAAGCTGACATTGAGGAAAATGAAATCTCTTACCACATAGATGTGGAGTTTGAATAAAGAGTGCTTCAAAGCCCAATCCATCAGAAATCAAGGATAAAATGTAAGGCGCCAACCCTTTTATCCAAACATGTTGATGCCGCCTAAGATATTGTTCGGGTCAAACTGCTCCTTCCATTTCACCTGTCGATCCCAAAACTTCCCGTAATATTGCGGCCAACTAATTGGTTGATACCCCCAGGCATAGCCGGTCAGATTTTCTCCAGGCGGCACAGTTATCTTTTCTACCATATACCAGAGGTCGTCAAACTGCTGGAAAACATTTAAAGCATTATCAAACCGAGACTCATCTGGGGTCGCTTTGGGTACAGAACTAATGATGTTGAACATGATAAAATTCTCTGTGTCCGTCGGCGCTAAAAAACCGGGTGCGTTGAAGGCACTACGGGTATAGTCCGAGATGGCAAAATTGGTAACATGGCGCCGGATAGAGTTGGGTTTTAGTTGCTCTATAACTTTTTTCAAAGCAGCTTTAGCTTGCTCATTCTCCCGGAGGAATATGGAAAGCACGATGTTGGGCTGCGTTATCAGGCACTGCTTTCGGGCCAGTTCGAGGGCCTTGTCAAGGAATTTTTTCCAATCGACATAAGATTGATGATCTTTTCGGTTATTCCACACGCCTGGTATCCAAAACCGCCTGGCGGGATGCAGATTTCGGAGAATGTCCTTTTGCTTAATGTCCTTCCCTTCTTCCACATAGACAATTAGGGTGAGCAGATATAGGAACTTACCCCGGACGGAAGGGACGAATGGAAATAAGCATCTGTCGGTTCGGACCTTGAATTGGATATTCAGATCGAGGCCCAGCAACCAGGGGCTCACTCGGGGGATCACCTCTAAAACACACCCATTGATAAGTGGATTGGCATGTGTGGTCACCATGTCTTCAAAGGCTTGATCGAAGTCTTCATAGACCAACCAATAAGAGATTACGCTTGATGGAGGCTGAAGCAAAGGGAAGGTCGCTTCCACCATGATTCCATATTCTCCAAAACCACAGCGAACGGCGTCAAACAAATCCTTATTTCGGTCTTGGCTGCAGACTACAATCTCTCCCTCACCGGTCACCACTTTAAGTTCCAGCAGGTGGTCCACCGCAGCTCCAACAGTACTTGAGGTATAGTCCATGCCTGCCAGGCTCATACTACCGCCTACCGTAAGGAAAGGATTGGCAGTGGTAACTGGTACCCGTAGGTCGTGTTGGGCAGCAGATTGAATGACCACCTCCCAGGACGCACCGCAACCCACAGTAATGGATTTTTTATCGTCAGCCACTTTCGCATGAGAAATTTTAGCCATATCAATGGCAACTCCACTATAAATTTGGGCCTGACCAAAAGCAGAGTGTCCGATCCCACGTGCCGCGCAACGGATAGGAGGATTTTGGGCAGCAGCCCATTTTACCAGTAGTGAAATATCTTCAGCGTCTGAAGGGATGGCTCGGAGAATAGGAAGATTATGAATGGTATGGCCGAAATCATCAGCCATCTCTCCTCTTTCTTTGATATCAACGGAAAGTTTTCCTTTATATCCGGGAATATCTGGTACAGTATGCGCAAATTTTTGAGTACTGGGGACGTTGGTTGGATTGGGCATCTTAACTATCTTTTTAGATTAATGTACTGGACACGAAACCATATTGAGGGTGGAACCACGTTTTCGTATAATCGACAGGCAGATTCAATCAGCCTAATTAGACCTAGTAAATCCAATGCCTGCCATGCTATAGTATTTAAAGATAAATTATTTAATTCATTTATGAAAACTCCAAAATTCCGTTTTTTAATAGAATGGCGCAACGTACGCACCTATACTTCCTTAGGAATGCTTGCCGGTTTGTTCGCCTCACGCACTGGCTACTGCACTCCCTTTGCTGATAGTTGAGTGCCCACTTCTTTTCCAGTAAATTCCCAATCTATGAGTCTTTTGGCTTGACAAAACTTTTCACCTCTCTTGCCTAAGAGGAGTGGATAGAACACTGCGATCTTCATAGTCCTTGATCTATCGAATTTGAATGAGTATTCTATCAAAATCAATATCAGACTGCTTGAGATAGCGTATTTCTTTTAAGCGAAGCACAGAAGAATAAATCAATCCGATAAGTACCTCATATTTGAATCATTTTGGGGTACTCAACAGGCGCTTCACTTCTAATATAGAAAGTGTGCTTTTCTTCTTCAATGAGGGAAGTTTTATCGCCTTAGCTTCCAACTCATATGTCCGAAACAAAAAGCGAAATGCATACACCGTATGCTTAAAATAGTACAAGGGTTGGTTTTTGAATCTTGAAATCAAGCGATGTTAGTTATGTCTCCATTATTCTGTCAAAAGCGTTATCTCAGTAACCAAATCGAGATATTATGTCGACTGTAGAACTGAAGAATAAAGTAATAGAAAGACTAGAAGGTGTTAATCAACCCCATCTTTTGGATGAGATTTTAAATTTAATTGAGATTGAAACTAGAAGTGAGGAAGTTTTTATAATGAAGTGATTCAATACTACTTTGAGAGATTAAGGTAAAAAGAGAGAAATATGGATTTTTGAAATTGAATAGTTGATTTTGAATTGTGAAAATTCTAAAACTCAAGAGCTGATGCTTGGAGATTTTTCAAATTTAAGCGATTGTGCGGTTCCGCGATTGAGCAAAAAACCCTAATTACTCTTATTTGTTTAAATGTCTTAAAGTAGAATTAAAAACGTATGTAAATAAGATTTATAACTGCTTGAGGTACAGATTGAAGCTTCCCGCCGGTTCTGCGGGACAGGCATTTTTGAGATTCGTAGCCATAGCTACAGGTCGAAAAAAAGCTGAAGAGATGTGGTTCAATGAGTTGTAAAGGAATTAACAATATGTTTTTAAATCACTTCAATGTTGTATTGCATTCTCTTGGACATTCATATGCCGCACATCTACTGGAATATGGAATAGATCTTCGCTATATGCAAACTTTATTGGGCCATGTCTCAAGTAAAACGACGGAAACTTATACCTATGTTTCCAAAAATAAATTGGACGGCATACCAAGTCCGTTAGAATTCCTTTAATTTGGGGATAAGGGAGCTAAACGCATTGCGGTTTATATCTGCTAGACGCAATGCGTTTAGCAAGACTTTGGCAGCAAGCAGAAAAGAAAAAATGAAATAAAACCGACAATAATACAAGTAAAAGGTGTTGCAATTGAAAAAAAATTCAATTCAGTTGATGACGGTGTTCTAAACATTTTGAAAAATGGTCATCCGCCCTAAGCAGGCGCACATCATTTATGCAGACCGTTACAGGTCATTAATTTAATTACTGGAACTAAAGATTTTTACTATTGTTATAAGTTTACAGTTGAAAAATCTCGAATAAGTATTAATTAATTTTAAAATCTTACAGAATTATATGCCTAAATTAATTTTAGTTCCAATTGAATCTGTAAAAAATGTATTTAAGAAAGATTATTACCTACCATTAATGATTTATCCTTCAGGGTATCACGTGATTCTTAATGATAAAAATATTGCAGAAGTAGTGGAGTGCTACCTTTTAAAACCAATTGAATCAGAAAACGGTTTAGAAATGGAAGAAGAACATTCTACTTGCATTTTTTATCCTAAGATTTGGTCTAAGTCCAATAGAATGTTAGAGCCAGGAAAGTACTGGAACGTAGGTATGAATAGTCTTCATGAACGGATCAAGACTGCAAAAGGAATTAGAATGCTAGGCTTTAAATTAAGTCAAGAAGATAAACTATTAGTGGATTCCAAAATATATAGAATTAATTTGTTTAGAACTACTATTGAGCAAGCGAATATGTTTTTGGCTGCTCTATCTGATGGTTATAACTCAGCCTCTATAAGTTGCATACTAAGAGAAGATGTAAGACCAGAACAGTTAGTTGATGTAGTCAATTATTTATTTTACGATCATGGTCCTTTAAATGGAGTAAGGTTTCAACCTGAAATTGACAATAATCCATTGAACGTTAAAGAGAAAATAAAAAAATATCTTGACTTGTGTTTCAGTCATGCAACTACTTATTCGCGAAGTAGAAACCTTTCATTAAAAAATATTAAATCGCAGATTTTTTATGACTTTTTAGAAGTGATAGAAGATTGGGAGTACAAAGCTTATTTTTTACGTTACGATATTGGAGGGGGGGAAGATCATTTGAGGATTATCATTTTGGATGAGCAGAAATGTCTATTAATTCTTTGCCTAGATAATTGGTTTCATTAGCAAATAATTGTACGGAAGGATAAGAATAATAATGAAAATATTTTAATACAACAGTAACAAGAATAGTTAAAAAGATATTATTCCAATCAATGGTTATCAAAAAGAATAAAGAAACAAAATCCTATTGTAACAGCCCCTTAAAAGATCGGACAAAGTTCTAAAAATATTTTACGAACTTATGGATATGAAAACAACTTCTAGTGAAAGGAAACAGTACAGCACACAAGAGAAATTACAGATTATAGAGGAATCCCAAGAAAAAGACATCAAGCCGACTTGTAACAAATATGGTATTTATCCTAGCAGTTACTATTACTAAAAGAGGCAATTGCTTGTAAATGGACAAAGTGGTTTAGAACACTCCAATCGCAAAAAGGATAAATCACGAATCAAGACATTGGAAAAAGAAGTAGAGACTTTAAAGCTACTATTAGCTGATAAAAACTGGCATCACGTCTAAAAGATGATTTACTCGAAAAAAAGTATCAAGAGCAGAGAAAGTCATGATAGCAAAAGCGTATATGAACTATGGCTTGTCTCGCGATATAGTGTTGTCTATTACTGGATTGACCAGACATCAATTATATCACAAAAGCAAAGGGTTAAAACCAGGCCAGCGACCTACCCACATGACAAAGTGGAAGGATCATGCCACTCAGGAACGAATGAAGAATTGGTGGATCAGATCATAAGAATATTATCCAATCCCGATTTGTCCAATTGGTATCAAACAGTGACAACAACCATACAAGTACAAGGATGCTACGTCAATCACAAAAAAGTATATCGTTTAGAAAGCGAGAATGGATTACTTGGTAAGGCTCGAAAGAAAACGGGAAGACGATTTGTAAAATTCAGAAGGGTTGCCCATCAGGTCCCTTGCCTATACTAAAGATGGACACTAAATACTGCTGGATTGATGGAGTGAGAAAATATGCTTACATCCTCTCTGTGATTGATACATCTACCAGATATGTACTGCATTGGAAAGTCGGATATCATATGAAGCAAGATCAGGTGAAAGATGCCTGAGAAACTCTTATAAAGACCTACTTACAACCAGCAGACCTACTCAGTCAATCTTTAGAAGTAGAGGTAAGAAACGATAGCGGTAAGCAGTTTAGTGCCAAGATGATTCAAACGTTTTTTGAAGAGAACTATCTGCAACAAGTATTTACACATCCCGATTCATCAGAGGAAAATGGACATATTGAGAGCTTTCATAAGATATTGGGGAAATCGTTGAAACATAATTGTTTTATCAACTTAAATGAATTGATTGTGTGTCTCAATACGTTCTACACGATCTACAATAATCAAGGAAACCACGGTGCAACAGCAGGGTTGAGTCCAAGTTATTTTTGGAGTTTATGGGAAAATGGATTTATCCATATGAAAGTCTATGATAAGAAAAGAGCAACCTTCAATTTATGCATTCCTTACCAAGATATACTAGAATATGAACACATCAATAGGTATTTCTATCGGGTATAGCGAATCAGAGGCATTTTCGCATCAATTCGTTAGAATTGAAAAAAGGAATAGTAGACCTACTTATTCCAACCATCGGTACAAAGGTCACCGTCGGCATTTTCGCAATAATAAAGTTATGGCTAATTTTAGTTACTTTTATTATTCACTAGAATTTTGTTCGATTAATTGGGGCTAAACCAGATGGCACCCGTGGAATTCTAATTATTAGGGGCTATACCAAGTGAAATTCAATGAATTGAAATCGCTATATTTTATAAGAATAATATTGATAGAT
>JBCCVV010000309.1:0-7350 GCA_039194925.1 Bacteroidota bacterium | reverse complement strand
CAGCCTTATTGCTTGTTCTAGTTTTTGTTAACTGTCAATGCAAATCTTAATATCCGTCATTTTGTTCTAGATTCGGATTGGCATTAATATCAGTCGATGGGATAGGGTATACATTTCTGAAACTTTCAACACCTCTTCCTTCCTGGACACCACCTTTCCAATCCCATAAATAGTCAGAGGTTGTGAGAAGATTGAAACGAACTAAATCTGTTCTTCTGTGGCATTCCCAATATAATTCTCTTGCTCTTTCTTCGATTATGTAATCCAGATCTAACTCACCACTGCCAACGTTACCTCCAGTTCCTTTGTACGCACGTTGTCTACATTCATTAACGTAGTTTACGGCGGTATTGATATCTCCATTCGTTCTTAAAATGCATTCCGCTGCCATTAGATAAAAATCTGCCAGACGGAACATCGGGAAATCAGTATCCGGAAAATCAGTATCGGATCCCGCAGAACCATCAGAATTGATGTTTTTAAATTTGGTGACCGCATATCCGTCGTTAAATGTTGAGATATCATCAATTCTCAGACTTTGCCCCTCGGAATTAAAGATTCCTCTGCGGTCGAATGAAGTAGATGATACTTGATATGTGAAGGCTTGCTTACCAATGTCCAGAGCGATCTCCACCGGTTCTGTATAATCGATGACGATGGGTCCTTCGGCAAAGGTAAGATAACCATCTCCGTCACTATCGCCCAATATCAGATCTGATCCTTCGGCTTTAAAAGAAAGTTCTCCAGGACTCAATGTCATTGGTGCACTGGCAATTCTTGTCTCAGGATCCCAGGTCAATGGAATATCTGCTCCAATGGCAGAGCCTGTGGCCATGATTTCTACTTTCGTCAACTCATATGTTCTATCGTTCATATCAACCTTAATATAATAAAGACCGGTTTCAGATACCACTATTGGATCTCCACCCGTGTCCAAAATACCATCGGCCTCATTATCTCCCAAACCTGTTTCAACTACAGGAACGGGTGCGATTTTAAATTCAGTACCTGCTTCGAAGTACTGAAAACCTTCATTGATTCTGTTACTTTCAATAGAATTAACTGCATATTCCGTTAAAATCTCATTGCCTTGGAAGTTACCAACGATATATACCTGTGGTAGGTTGGCTTTGGGTGCATACTCTGCTAGAATACCTCCAATATCTCCAAAGTTATCCACTACTTGTTGGGTGATTCTGGTTCCTCCCCAACCTGAAACTACACCGGATTCAAGTGGATCGATGCTGCCGCCAATTCCAGCGCGTATAATAAAAGTCATTCCTCCCCATGTACGAGTATTGATGCCATCAAATGTTACCGGAAAGATTATTTCATTGGAATTGTTGTTATCGGCAAGAAATACATTTTGATACTCAGAATCCAAGCTATATCCGGCATTTATCAATCGCTCACAATATTCAAGGCAATCCGTGTATCTTTCATTCCCGATATACACTTCAGCATTAAGATAAAGTTTTGCAAGAAGAGCCCAAACAGCACCTTTATCAGCTCTACCGTATTCATTATTTCTAGCATCTACTATCTGGGATTCAATTGCCAAAAGTTCAGACTCTATGTAATTGAAAAGATCTTGTGCATTTGTTTGCATAGGTACAGTTGACCCTACTTCATCCTCTTCTGTAACAAACGGAACGTTTCTGAAATGATCCAAAGCGTGCCAATAACTTAAAGCTCTTAAAAATCTGGCTTCCGCGCGGAAATCATTGATTTCATCCCTTAAAGCTTGCTCCACAGCTCTTTCTTCCAATACTTCCGGTTCGGTTTGTCGAATAAATTCATTACAAAGAGAAATTTGATAAAATACACGGCTGTAAAAGGCTGCAATAAAAGAATCACTTGTGGTCCAGTCTAGGTCATGAAAATCCGCTATGGTTTGGTCATTCCATCCGATTACCGCTTCATCCGTGGGCAGCTCTGAATGATACCACAGACCTCTTAAATATTGGCCAAATCCTTCGTCGATACCTTGTATATCTGCGTTCCCGGCTGGTCCTTCCTGTCCACTAACTGCAAGACCTGCATACAATTTTGCTAATACCTGTTTGTATACACCAGGATCGTCGTATACATTTCCTACCGTAACCAAATCATCATCCAGAGGAATGGTATCAAGGTCACTTAAGCACCCGGGATTAAAAAGCATTAGGGTAAAACCCAAAAAGAATAATTTATATGTATTTCTCATTTTTTATTTTTTTTGATCGCACGAAATATTAAAAATTGGCACTTAAACCAAACAAAATTGTTCTGGCTCTGGGATAAATTACATTGTCTATACCTCCAAACACTTCTGGATCTATTCCTGAATAACCCGTAAACACAAATGGATTTTGAACTGTACCATAGATGCGCATACCATTTTTGACAAGTGTAGGAAAGGTATATCCAAGTGTTATGTGATCGACTCTTAGGAACGAAGCATCTTCTACAAAAGCATCACTCAGGATAATAGTTTCATCTTCCAAAAGGTTTTGCTCGACGGCTACTGGGTGTACATTTCTTAAGAATCCGGAAGGATTAAATGTACTATTCAACGAACCGTTATTGGTTTGGACGTTATTGTAGACATAGTTTCCTTTACTTGCTCTACCGGCGAATGAAAAATCCAGATTTTTCCAGGTTATGGAATTGGCAAATCCAAATGTCCAGTCTGGAAGACGTTGTTGATATCTATACAAATCATCAGCATTCACTACGCCGTCTTCATTTCTATCGGCAAATTCCCCTTCAAGGATATTACCATTTTCATCATACAGTTGTTCGTATACATAAAAGCTGCCAGGAGCGAAACCTACACTATTAATTTGTACTGTACTACCCACTCCTCCAGCAATTCCACCTACTTGATTGCCGATAAACGAAGGATCATCAGAAGCGGTAAGTTTGGTTATTTCAGACCGTTGGTATGCACCATTGAGATTGATATCCCATCGTATATTCTCTCTTGATATTGGGCTAACATTCAATGCGAATTCAAACCCTTCTCCTTCCATGTCGCCGATGTTCGTAAGAATGAAATTTGTCAAATTGGACCCTGCCGGAACTGGAATACTGTTCAGAATGTCATTGGTGTATCGCTTGTAAACCTCAAACGTACCGGAGAGTCGATCTCTAATCAATGAATAATCAATGCCGATATTATATGTGGTTGCTTCTTCCCATTTTAGATTGATATCATATCCGTTTGGTCTGAACGTTGGAATGAATTGATTTCCAAATTGGTATGCTGCGGTTGGCGTACTTAGCTGATATAGGCCTTGCCAATCGTAAAACCCTCCAATATCTTGTTGTCCTGTGATTCCCCAGCCTACACGTAGTTTTACCAAATCCAGAAAATCGGAATTTCGATCAACCAATTTTGCGGCTATGGCTGCAGCGGGGAAATATCCCCATCGGGCCTGTGGTGAAAACCTGGAGGTTCCATCTGCTCTAATCGTAAATGTGGCCAAGATTCGGCTGTTAAAATCATAGTTAGCTCTTCCGAAAAAGGCAAGTAAATAATACTCTGCTGGGTTGTCATCGTCGTCGTCGCCTTCATTTTGGAATCCACTTGCAGAAAAGTTTTGACTCATATTTCTAAACGTGAAATTTTGCCAGGAATATCCACCCATTACATCAAGGGTATGAACTCCTATTTCCTTTTTGTAGTTTAAATAGAATTCCAGTAGACTGTTTGTTGACTCCGAAGAATAATTGTTCATTGCTCCTCCGCCAGTTTCGAGATCAAAGGCGAATGCTGCATTAGAAGGAATATTAACTGTTCCACTACCGTTGGCTTTATCATACGCTAAATTCAAATTTGCTCTAAGATTTTTAATAAATGAAAAGCGATAATCGGCAGAAGCGGATAAAATGTATCGATTAACGGTAGATTCATCGTCTCTTTGTTCTATAAGCGCTACGGGGTTGGCAGGTGCCAAGGCATTGGGAATGCTGTCATTGTTCTCAATGGTCCAAGTGTTATATCCACCAAAAATACTGCTCTCATCAAAGACAGGTTTCGTAGGATCATAAGCTAAGGCGCTTCCAATAGCTCCTTGGTTGCCAAAGAAGTTGTCGGTACGTACATTTTTTATCCCCAAATTCAATTGCAGACGATTGTCCATCAATCTGGGTGTAATATTGATATTGGATGATATACGTTTGAAATTATCTCTTCGTATCAGACCATTAAAATTTGTATAACCCACCGACGCACGATAAGGAATGTTACCAAAAGCTCCCTGAACATTTATGTTGTGATCCATACCTGAAGCCTGTCTGAATATTTCATCCTGCCAATCTGTATTTGCAGTGCCTAGAAAAGCGACCTGATCACTTTCAGGCCCATAGAGATTGGTAATGGTTTCTCTGAATTCATCAGCGGACAATGCATCGATCTTCTTGGCTATATTTCCAAAAGATACATTTCCATTGTATGAAATACTTAAGGATGTACCTACACTTCCTTTTTTCGTGGTAATCAAGATTACGCCTCCGGAAGCTCTATTTCCATATATTGCCGTGGCACTAGCATCTTTTAATACGGTCATGGACTCAATGTCATTTGGATTTATGACGTTTAGCGGATTTCTTCCACCACCTACACCACCACCGACAGGTATACCATCGATTACAATGAGAGGGTCATTATTTGCTCCCAGTGAAGCTTCACCTCGGATACGTATGACCGATCCACCACCCGGACTTCCATCCGTAGTAATATTTACACCGGCTACTTTTCCGGCGAGCAATTGCTGTGGACCGGCTATCGCTCCTTTGTTGAAATCTTTGGATTCGATGGATTGTACGGAACCTGTGGCATCTTCGCGTTTCACCTCTCCATAACCAATCACTACGATTTCATCTAATAATTCACCAAAAGACATCGAGACTTCTATTCTGTTGTTTTCAGGAATAGCAACGACGATCGTTTGATATCCTGTATAGCTGATCTCTAATTCTGTAACGCCTTCATCCACATCAAGGGTGAAGTTTCCATCAATATCCGTAATGGTACCCACAGCAGAATTGGGTACGGAGACATTGGCACCAATAAGTGTTTCTCCACTTTGAGCATCGGAAATCACTCCGGTAACAGTCTTCTGACTTAAAAGTAGGCTAGGGAGTGAAAATGCTAACGCCAAAATCAATACAACTCGTGTAGTAAGCGGTAGATTTTTTTTCATATTTTTTTAAAATTTTTGGTAGAAAGTGTCAAATGTACACATTATAAAAATTATCTTTGGTACAGAACGATGTTTTTTAATCAACAATCTATACAGTTTTTACTTTTTTATCATCGTTTTATAATACATTATTATTCTTAAAACACATTCTTTAATTCTAATCACTAAAATATGAATTTACGTTTACTTTTAACCGTTTTATTAACAAGTGTGATCAGTCTGGGTAATGCTCAAATTACATCGGTGGGTATTATCGGATCAGCTACTCCTATGGGGTGGGATGCCGATACGGATATGACACAAGATCCAAACGATACTGCGGTTTGGACCATCAATATTGATCTGACCGACGGAGCTGTGAAGTTCAGAGCAAATGACGATTGGGCGATCAACTGGGGTTTTACTGATTTTCCAACAGGTGTAGGTATTCAAGACGGTCCTGATATTCCCGTGGTGGCAGGAAATTATGACGTTTCGTTTAATCACGTTACTGGAGTCTATTCTTTTTCTTTTGAATCTCCAATAGGAATCATCGGTAGTGCAACGCCAGGTGGTTGGGACAATGATACGGATATGTTCTACAGCGAAGCAGAAGGATTATTCTTTATTACTTTGGATTTGGTGGTAGGTGCTGCTAAGTTCAGACAAGATAACGATTGGGCAATCAATTGGGGAGGCGATGGCTTTCCATCTGGAATAGGAACTCAGGATGGACCTGATATTATGGTGCCTACGGCTGGTACATATTACATTACATTAGATACGGCTTCTGGTGAGTATAATTTTGCGGAGCAAATTTCATTTGAGAGTGTAGGAATCATTGGTGATGCTACGCCAGGTGGCTGGGATAATGATACAGATTTGTGGAGAGATACTAATGATCCTAATCTGTGGTTTTCTTTTTTGAACCTAACGGATGGTTTAGCAAAATTCAGAGCGGATGATGATTGGGTTATAAATTGGGGGAGTATGGATTTCCCAATCGGAGTAGGAGTTCAAGGTGGTGATGACATTCCAATAACAGCCGGTTTTTATAGAATAGATTTTAACTCAGAGACTGGTGATTATTCCTTCACAGAATTGGGCAACTTTACTTCTGTGGGTATCATCGGTCCAGCAACTCCAGGAGGTTGGACAGAAGACACAGACATGATCCAAGATCAGATTGATCCAAGTATATGGAGAATATCTATAGAGTTGACGGATGGAGAAGCAAAATTCAGAGCGGATGATGATTGGGCTATAAATTGGGGAGGACCTGATTTCCCAATTGGTGTCGCCGTACAAGATGGAGCAGATATTCCAGTGACAGCGGGAGAATATAATATTACATTTAATACATTGACAGGAGAGTATGAGTTTGAAGAGTTTGTAGTGTACGATGAGATAAGTTTGGTAGGAGAAGCTGGGCCATTTGGTGATTGGCCGGAACCAGACGATATGGGAGCAAGAGATACCTACTTGAATGTGGATGCAGATGATGATCAGATGTGGACATTAGCTGGCGTAACACTAACTGATGCAGCAGACGGTGGTGGAGTGAAGTTTAGAGCGAATACAGACTGGGCCGTGAACTGGGGAGCAGCTGATTTTCCTGGTGGTACCGGTACACAAGATGGAGACAATATCCTTTGTGTAGCGGGTACGTATGACGTCTCGTTCAACTCTTTAAACGGAGAATATTTGTTCTCAGATCCGAATAGTACGGAAGAGGTATTGCTACCATCAGTGGTACAAGTATTCCCAAATCCTGTCATTCAGATATTAAATGTGAATTTGGAAGAACTTAATGTTTCAGGTCAGGCAACTGTGACTGTTTTTGATATGCAAGGAAAGGTGATGAAACAGAACAAACGTCAATTATCGAATTCGATTTCAATTGATGTTTCTGCGTTGAATAGTGGTAACTATTTATTGAATATCAGCAATAGTGAGTTTACAGTAGGAAAGAGATTCTCAATAATAAAATAAGAATTTGATTTATATGATATTGAATAGAGCTGCTCCTTGAGTGGCTCTATTTTTTTTGGTGCGCCTGGCATGTCGCACACACTTGAGGGTTCAAGTCCCTTATACGCCCGACAAGGGGAAGTATTAGCCGAACTGCAAGGTTGATATCGTGAGGTATTAGCTGAAGGAAGCGGAAGGCAAAGCATTGGCT
>JBCCVV010000308.1:0-7352 GCA_039194925.1 Bacteroidota bacterium | reverse complement strand
TAGTTTGAATTAAAAAGATGTAGAGTGATCGAGCTCTTTGTTTAGTGTGAGGTATAATTAATTGGCTATTAAGTATTTATAATGGATATTTTTTGGGATGTGATGTTGATTGTATCAGAATTTTATTTTTAAACCGATGTTTCTCTATTCTTATTTTTTTTGAATTAAATAATTTTAGTTTTAAACCTTTACTTTTTATAGAAGTCATATTGGTCGTAAGAATTCAACGTCAGTTGAATAATTTTTAATAAAACGCTTAAAAAATGATGAATTCCAAATTGAAAATTTCTTTGCTTGCTTGCTTTAGTTTTCTCTTTATTTTGACTTCTTGCTCGGATGAAAATGTCAATGTTCAAGAGTTTGTAGATGAATCCATGTTTTTGGTAGAATCAGAGACTCGCAGTGGTAAATTGGGGTGTTACGAATTGGTTTATCCGGTAACTGTTACTTTTCCAGATGGTACAGACCAAGAGGTTAACAATGGAGAGGAGTTGCGGGATGCTATTAAGACCTGGAAAGAATCCAATCCAGATGTAAATGGCAGACCATTTTTGGCTTTCCCCTATGAGATCGTCACTGAAAATAGAGAATTAATTACCGTTGAAAGTCGAGCCCAAAAACTTCGATTAAAAAAAGCTTGTAGAGCAATTATGGGAAATGGGCCGCATGGTCATCTTGGAAAGCCATGTTTTAGAATTGTCTATCCCATTACAGTTTTGTTCCCTGATGAAACCACCGAATCGATCGATTCAAGAAAGGATTTAAAACTAGCACTTCGAGCTTGGAAGCGGGAAAATCCCGATGTGGAAGATCGTCTGATGATTGAGTTTCCAATCACCGTAATGTTTGAGGATGAAACCACACAAACGGTAAGTAGCAAAGAGGAGTTGATTGAATTGAAAAAGGAGTGTCGCGGGAAATGATGCCAATTGTTCCGTCAATGTGTGAAGTAATGTGATGGAATAAGGAATGAATCTTGAAAATTAAGTTTAGTTTAATAGGTCTGAGACATACGCTCTCAGGCCTTTTTAGATTAGAATTTGGAAAGAGAATATATCATTTAAATCGAAAGGATTAAAGTTGAGCACTTCCTAATCTCTTGTGATACTATTGTAAAGTAGTTTTTATAAATTGCCTGCGGAAAGTGAGGGACAACTAAATCACAAGCATATACGTCTTATGATGAAACGCTTGCACTGCAAAATAAATCGAACACATGCAATACAAATGGGGAATTGACTTGGGAGGTACGAAGATTGAAGGGGTGATTCTTGACGTCCAACAAGATTATAAAGTCGTGAAACGACTTCGAGTTCCTACAGAACAAGAAAAGGGATACGATCATGTAAAACATCAAATCTCAAAAGTCGTGAAACTGCTTGAAGATGAAACGAATCTAACACCTCATAAAATTGGGATGGGAACTCCGGGAACTATGGATCCGGTAACAGGCGCTTTGAAAAATAGCAATACTCAATGTCTTATCGGTAAAACGCTTAAAAAAGACCTTGAAGCAATGCTTAAAATCCCTTTTGTAATGACCAATGATGCCAATTGCTTTGCCATGGCTGAAACAAAAATGGGGATTGTCAAGGATCTGGATTTCGTGCCCAAAGTTGTATTCGGAGTGATCATGGGAACAGGTGTAGGTGGAGGAGTAGTTGTCAATGGAGAAGTAATCGATGGATTGCACGGTATTGGAGGTGAATGGGGGCATAATGTATTGGATGAGAATGGAGATCCGTGTTATTGTGGTAAAAATGGTTGTGTAGAAACGGTGATTGCAGGACCTGCTTTAGAAAGATACTATACCAAACTAAGCGGTCAAAAGCTTTCATTAAAGCATATTTATAAGAAGTACAAGGAAGGTTCTGATCCAGCAGCAGAAAAGACGATTGATCATGTAGTAGCTAAGTTTGGACAGGCAATTTCCGTAATTATTAACATCCTTGACCCGGAAGTCATTGTATTGGGCGGTGGGGTCAATAACATTCCAGAAATAGCACTCCATGCAAAAGAAGCTGCTACTCCCTATGTCTTTAATAGTGAAGTTCGAACAACCTTCCTGAGGCCTAAGTTGGGTGATAGTGCGGGAGTATTTGGTGCGGCATTGCTGGTATAATCACACCTAATTATGAAATACACCTGTACTATAGAAATTCCGCTTCACCGAAAAGAATGTGTTAAGATGTGGATGGATGAAGCAAAATTCCCTGAATGGCAAGAGGGATTTAAACATAGAAAATGGTTGCAGGGTGAACCAAATAATACCCATTCAAAATCAGAAATTTTGTTTGTACAAGGGAAGCGGACACTGGAATTGGAAGAACGAATCCTTGATAATAGTCTTCCTGATTATATTTTAGGAGAATATGTTCATAAACACATGACCAATACACAAAAGACTACATTTGAAATGGTATCTCCGTCCATAACCTTGATACGATCTGATGTTGAATATACCGCGTTTAGAGGATTTATGCCCAAATTGCTGGCAAGACTTTTTCCTGGCATGTTTAAGAATCAAAGTCAAAAGTGGTTGGACAATTTTGGGCGAATGGTGAAAAGTACAATAAGTAAATAGGCCTTATTTTCTTTGACTAAAACGGAAAGGGCATAGTAGATCATTCTATAGAGAAAAATATATCATCGTAATCTGCCCTGGCAGAAGACTTGGTATTGTCAGAATCTGTCATAATCAATATTCCCTCAATCTTCAATTTATCAAACTCTTTCACATCTCGTATTTTTTTATAGTCTTCCAGCACATTTTGTTTTTCGGAAATCCAATTTCCCAGTCCACTGTCTTTGTTGCGAAGTACCAATATATCTGTTCGTGCAGGCCATTTAGCATAAGGGCTTTTTGTTGTTGTCATGGGCGGTAGAGTAGATGAGAATGTATATTTTAATGACTTTGGTCTCCATTTGGATAATCTGAAAATTACGGCTATAGTCGCCGGGGTATCGCACTGCTTTTTAACAGATTCGTTCCCATTTTCCGGAATTTCATGTACTCGCCATTTCCAATTCAGATACTGAAATTTAGTGGCATCAACGTTGCATTTCTTAAGGATAAACATATCAGAGTTGTGCGATTCAGCTTGAAGGTATTTATTGTTTTCTTCCATTTGAATGGTGTACTCCTTTTTTGCTTTTTTCTTCCGTCCTTTCCATTCATTTGGGAATTGATCTACCTCATAAGATTGAAAGTCGTCTATTACGTAAACACCCTCGAAATGTGGATTGGATGCCGAAATCATAAAAAGAAATACAACGAAACATATTAAACGGAAGTAATGCATAAACAACTGATAATGTGATTAATATGACGGATCATTAATTGGTAATCAGGATTGAATTGATCTTGATATCTTCATTAATACTCTAACGAATGTACTAAAATCAATTGATTATAAGTTCTTTTTGGCATTACCGTACATGCGAATTGTACTTATCATCAACTGCTTTTAAATTCTTGAGTTGGCTAGCTGATTTAAAACATCTATTGTATCAGGTTCTTTCAAGAAAATATAAGTTTAAAACGATGATTCTTCTGAAAATAGTCTTTACGCACAGTCTTAACCTTGAAAGTATTCTAATGAGTCAATTATCTCAATTAACAATATACGATAGAAACGACATCATAGTTAGGGCAGGAAAGCTCGTGTGGAGTGCTATTCTTGCTGATATTAATTTACTCAGGTTCAAATCCAAGTACGATATTGAATCTGGCATATTCGCCAACGCCTGTTCCTTCCGGAAGGTTTCTATCAAAACCAATTCCATAGTCAAATCCAAGAAGTCCAAACATAGGTAGGAATACTCTCAAACCAGCTCCAAATGATCTGTTCATGTCAAATGGATTAAAGTCAGAGAAGTTTTCCCATGCATTTCCACCTTGTGCAAAAATTTTCCCATAGATGGTGCTGCTTGGATTCAGAGACAAGGGATATCTTAATTCAATGGTGAATTTGTCATAGATGGTAGCAGGTCGCCCTCCATTGATCTCTCTTGGGTCGTACCCTCTTAATGCGATAATCTCAGTACCCGTTAAAGCATTATTCTGATTTGCCAAACCATCACCACCCAATTCAAATCGTTCGAATGGTGGGGCTCCTATATCGCTGTTGTATGAACCAAGGAAACCCATTTTGACTTGAGTCATGAATACCAATTTACCGGTTACATTGAAATACCACTCACTGTTGAATTTCCATTTGTGATATTCCAGCCATTCAAATTTTCGTGCATTTTCTTCCTCTGAAATTATCTGATCTTTGTCATCCTGTGATAAAGGAAATACAGGACCTCGTTCATCTTCTTTATCAGCAATAATTTGCTGTTTTTCTTCCTCAGTCAGACGGAAAAAGTCACTTCCTCTGAACAGAGAATATGGGGGAGTCAACTGAATAGATAGTGAAACTCTGGATCCTCGTCTAGGGAATAAAGGATCACTGATTGAGCTACGAGTGAAGTTTTGCGTGATCGAGAAGTTTTTGAAACTTCCATCCCGAATTCTAACAAAATTGCCTTCATCAGTTTGAACCTGAAAGACACTATTTTGATAATCATCCAGACTAATGGTCTCTAAATTCAAAGTAGTCGATCTTGAGAAAAAGTCATCGGGCCATCTCATCTGTGACCCCAATCCAGCGAATATTCTTGTAATCTTCAATGCTCCTTGTCCAAATTGTGAGTAATCGATGGCGGAACGTACCGCTCCGACGGTCAATGAGTTTGGTTTTTTGCCTCCCAGCCATGGTTCGGTAAATGTAAAGTTGTAGGAGCGGAAAAATCTACTATTACTTTGAATCCTCAGCGATAATTTTTGTCCGTCTCCTTGAGGTAAAGGGCTCCAGGATTGTCTGTTTTTAAGATTACGAATGCTAAAGTTATTAAATGTGACTCCCAGTGTACCGATCAGTCCGCTGGCACCTCCATAACCGGCTGAAAGTTCCAATTGATCGGAAGGTCTTTCCTCCAGCACATATTCAATGTCAACTGTTCCTCTTTGTGGGTTTACCGGAGTATTGATCGGCATATTTTCGGGACTGAAATATCCTAGATTGATGATCTCACGCTGAGAACGAATAATATCTGATCGGCTGAATTTTTTACCTGGACGGGTTCTAATCATTCTACGCACTACATGTTCATGCGTACGGTCATTACCTCTAATAATTACTTCATTGATCGTCGCTTGCGGACCTTCATAAATCCGCATTTCGATATCAATAGAATCATTATCAATGGCTACTTCGGTAGGTTTGATATCAAAAAATAAGTACCCATCATCCATATAAAGAGAAGAAATATCCCTACCATCCAAACTGTACGTAAGTCGATTTTGCAATAGCTCCGGATCATATGCATCCCCCTTTACGATTCCGAGGACACTACTCAATTGGTCGTCTGTGAAAAGAGAATTACCTTTCCATACAATATTTCTAAAATAGTACCGATTGCCTTCATTGAGATCAATATGAATTCGGATATCACCATCTTCTTCCCTCCAAATGCTATCGTTTAAAATTTTTGCATCTCTAAAACCTAAAGTATTATAGTAAGCCACGACGCTTTCTTTATCCTCTTCGTAATCTTCTTTTATGAATTTTGTTTTTCTGAACCAAGTACCTTTTCTCTTCGTATTCTTCATTTTCTTACGAAGTTTACGATTACCTACCTCACTATTTCCAGTAAACGTAATGTCCTGGACTTTGACTCGTTCACCAACATTTATATCAAAAACTAATCGGATGGAGTTGGGTTTGGAGTCATCAGGGATTTCATCCACTTTGACCTTCGCATCCAATTTTCCTTTATCAACAAAATATTTTGTAATCTTTTTAACCGCAAGGTTTTTTTGAGCATCATTAACAATTCCACCTTTGTTTAAGATGTTTCTCACAATATCATTCAGGTCATCGTGTTTAGACTTTTTTACCCCTTTATAAGAATATCTGGCTAAAGTAGGTCTTTCAACAAGAACAATAGTCAAATGGACCACGTCTCCATCTAAGCTCTTTTGAATGATCTGAACATCATCAAAAAGTCTCAAACGCATCAAGGCCTTCACTGCTTTGGGGACTACTAATCCTGGGAGTTGAATTTTGTCGCCTACTTTGAGACCTGCGATGGATTTAATCGCTTTTGGATCTCTGTCTGGTGCACCGACAACTTCGACGCTACCAATTTCATATTCATTTTTTTCAGTGTAGTCGAGTACTTCCAGGGTATCGGAAGATTCTTGTGCCTGAACTGTTCCGAGAGTAATAAAAGCTAGAAATATGAATAACGAAAATCTCTTCATTAGGTTGCTGCTTGTGATTGCAATAGTATTAACGATATATATATTCAATCTGTTATTGTGGCTTTTTTAACGTATTCTTAAATGGCTAACGGTTATCCCTTCGACAATTGCTCACTGATCTTGCCAAATCGTCGTTCTCGGTTTTGGAAGTTGACAATGGCATCGTAAAAATGCGCCTTTCTGAAATCCGGCCAATATACATCGGTGAAGTATAGTTCGCTATATGCAATTTGCCACAACAAATAATTACTAATGCGATGTTCTCCACTGGTGCGTATCAGTAATTCGGGGTCAGGGTAGTTGGCCGTGTTCAGATTAGCAGAAATTACATGTTCATTAATATTTTCAGGATCAAGTCTGCCTTCTTTCACTTCACGAGCCATCTGTTTCATAGCATTCGTGATTTCCCATCTGGAACTATAATTCAAAGCCAGAATCAGCGTCATTCCTGTATTGTTTTTAGTTTGGTCAATTCCTTCTAAAAGTGCTTTATAACTTTTAGCAGGAAGCTTGCTGATATCTCCGATGGACTGTAGTTTGATGTTGTTTTCATTGAGCGTGCTTACTTCTTTTCGAACGGTTTCTACCAACAATCCCATCAATGCCGTAATTTCTAATGCCGGACGACTCCAGTTCTCGGTCGAGAATGCGTACAATGTCAAATATTTGATTCCTAATTCCGCTGCAGCTTCACTAACTTCACGAACAGATTTAACACCATTTCTATGTCCAAAAACTCGAGGCTTTCCATGCAATTTTGCCCATCTTCCATTCCCATCCATGATCACTGCCACGTGCTCAGGAAGCTTGTTTTTATCAATATTTGCCAGATTGCCAGTCATATCTTTTTCGAAAGTGCGTGCAAAAATAGTAAAAGCCAAGTGAAAACGCTGATTAATAGGGATGTATTTATCTAATAACGCAGGTCTGTACTTAAGATTATTATGAATTTTATAAAGAATTGAAGATAAAGTCGGATTGCCAACGATTTATGCCTATTCATATTTTAGATGATCACCAATGCGCTTTTTTAGGTATGACG
>JBCCVV010000307.1:0-7352 GCA_039194925.1 Bacteroidota bacterium | reverse complement strand
GTTAATGGTTCAAATGTAGCTGAAGAATGGACTTGGAAAGGCTTTCTATTTTTCTAATAGGTATGTTTGGATACACATGAACCAATTAGCGCTCATTCATGATAATTTATAGATAGCGTTGGACCTTAAAATTAGAGTATTGAAGATGCATTCTAAAAACTTATGGAATTTGGTAGCGAGCATTTCAAAATTGAAATAATGAATGATGCTAGATCAATAAAGGTTTGGCACTAACTTTTAACCGTAAGTCGATTTTCATCCATGCTTTTGATGAACTGGTTTGGAGTCTTGTGAAGAATATTTTTGAAGGATTTGTAAAAAGTCGATTTGGATTTAAACCCTACATCCTTAGAGAGACCTAATATAGTTCGGTGGACATGTTGACCTTGTTCGACTCTTCGAACAAATTCATCTACCCGAAAGCCATTGACGAAATCATAAAAATTTACGTTATAAACGGAGTTCAGCAGCCAAGAGACATTGTTGGTGGAAGTCTGCATATTATCCGCTAAATTTTTCATCGTTAAATCCGGGTCAAGAAATAATTTTTGCTCATTCATGAGTTTATCTATCAGACTTCGAAAAGAATTGATTTCTGATTTGGACAATCGTTCTTTTTGTGATTTATTTTCATTGATTTGGGTAAGACGAAACAACTCTGGTTGTTTTAAACTAAAATACCCAACTAGATAGACAAACAAAGAAATACTTACCCAGACACTGTCATAATTGATAAGCCATATGGAGTATTTAAGTACCGAAGAATTTATAAAGCTAACGAGCCAAGCAATTAGAAAAATTGCCACGGCAATCAGAAATGCCCATAAATAGTCAATCTGTTTCTGTCTGAACGAGAGAATGGATTTCATTTCCTTTCTGTACTCAACGATCAATTTGAAGGAATGATATAGATAATAAGCGTTAGAGATTATCCCGACTACCACTATTAGCGTAAAAAAGTAATTTAAGTAGCCACTTGTAAAAAGTTCGTAATATTCATGTGGGGAGTATGTGATGACACTATACGCTGAAACCAAAGCAAGACTTATCGCGGGAAGAAAGTGCAAAGCAGGTAGATTGTAGTATTTGTCTTCATCCAACAAAAGCCGCCTCACATAGGTGTATAGTAAAGGGCCAAAAAGGAGAATTATAATATCAACCCACAGACTCCACTGAAAAATCCACTCGTTTAAATATCTGTAAAACAAAAACCTCCCGGTTAGCATGATAGTGGCGCAAAGGAGAAGCAGACTCAAAATCATGTTTGCCTTTCTATTTTTATTGGAAATCTTCCATAGTGTAGTCGAGAGCATAATGCCCTGAGATATACCAACAAAAATGAACAGGTCAATAAAACTAAATGCTTCAGGCATCTTTTTTTGTCAATTTTATGATTTTAGATAATCAGATTTTGATTTCAATTACAGTATTCAGTCAGATAGCAATGTTCAAGCGTAGAATACTTATTTGTATTAAAATCAATAGGAGTAGAGCGTTAGATTTCCTAAGATCAAAAACGTCTTTGATGGTACATTCGTTATTGTGACGCGATTTTCGACCCAAATCCAAAACCTAAGCCAACGATAGAATGTTATATTTGCACTTTGAATTATTGTTTAGAATAGAAATAAAGGTACAATGAATCCTACAGCAACTAAGAATCCAATAATGCTCTATACGGAGCAAACTCCAAATCCGGAAACAATGAAGTTTGTTACCAACCGGATGTTATATAAAGGAACAGCAGACTTTAGAACAGACGAATTGGCAAAAGAGTGGTCCCCTTTGGCAACAGCTTTGTTTGAATTGCCTTATGTGAAGGGTGTTTATATCTGTAACAATTATGTAACCATTACCAAAGAGTTTAATTACTTATGGGAAGATATAATGTTGAAAACCAAAGAGTTCATTAAGAAATATGTGGAAGGAGACGGAGCAGTGATCAATGATGGATTTGAAGAAGCTATGGCCAAAATAGAAGAGGCAGCAGGGGCAGGATATCAATACACAGGAGAGGAAAAAGAGTTGGTCAAAAAGATCAAAGGCTTGATTGATACGCATGTAAAACCGGCTGTAGAAATGGATGGTGGAAATATTGAATTTAAGTCTTTTGACAAAGGAGTGGTAACTGTAATCATGCAAGGAGCTTGCAGTGGTTGCCCTTCTTCTACTGTAACACTTAAATCCGGTATTGAGGGCATGTTGAAGAGAATGATCCCTGAAGTTACGGAAGTAGTTTCAGAAATGGGATAATTAAACCAGGGCACTTCTTCCTGGTAAAAGAATATAAAGTGGGGAAATTTGCAAATGTCTGGCAAATTTGTCCACTTTTTTGTTTGTTATATATTAAGATCAATATTAGTTTACTGCCTGGTAGTTCTTTGTAATCAATAATTTTTAGGATAAACATTGAATAATCAGGAATAAAAGATATTTGTGAAGATTTCCGATTGTAAATTTACCATCCACTTTTATATCTGTTATATCAAAAATTGCCAAACTAGATATGGTAATTCTATGCAGGTTCAGAATTATTATTGATCGTGCTGAGAATCCTCGAAATACTTAAAATTGAAGGTCGAAAAATCGCTGAAACTCCTTGTAAAATAATGCCTTTCAGGCTCTTCTAAATAGATCTCAATCATTACCTTTGTGGCGAATTTAAAATCCAAGGACAATATGTCTAGAAATATATATTCAACACTACTGATTTTCTTTGCTATTTTACTATCAGTACCAGCTTT
The DNA here is from genome assembly GCA_039194925.1 of Bacteroidota bacterium. GTDB lineage: Bacteria > Bacteroidota > Bacteroidia > Chitinophagales > Saprospiraceae > CAJXUU01. Next base: position 4,608 of record JBCCVV010000307.1, on the reverse strand, counting down.
TTCTGGTGATCAGCACGACCATGATGGACATGACCATAGCGGTCATAATCATGATCACAGCGGACATGATCACGATGGACACGACTCTCACGGTCATGTCAACGCGTGTGGTGAAGTTGTAAAGCATGATTTCGATCCTGGAAAGGCTGCATTCCACCATATTAGCGATCAAAATATTTATAGTATAGGACCACTTTCGATACCTCTACCTTGCTTGATGTACGTTCATGGTGAAGGAATGGATATATTTTCTTCAGGAAGGTTTAATGCCGATGGACACGGAACAGGTACTAAGGCATACAACGGCTTTGTAATTCATGAGGGATTGGTAAATAGAATTGCTGACGCTTCGTTTCCTAAAGGTGAAGTTGAATTGGGGAAAGATAATGTTTATGTCCTCGAGAAAGAGATAAATGGAAAAAAGAAAGAGGTCGTTTATGTATGTTATAACGGAAAAAAATGGGAAGCAGAAAATAGAAGTACTCTGGATGGTGGTATGTTTGGAGGAGGAATGACATCCTTTACAGATTGGTCGCCAACCAAAAATGTGGTCAGTATGATTTTGATCCTTCTATTTGGGTTTTTCTTGTTTAGAAAAGTGGCGAACTCTTATGCTACAAGAGAAGGAATGGCCCCGAAGGGAACTCAAGGATTTATTGAACCAATCTTCTTGTTTATTCAGGAAGAAGTGTGTAAACCTTTCTTGGGTCATAAATGGGAAAAATTCCAACCGTTCATCATGTCATTGTTTTTCTTCATTTTGTTCTTAAATCTATTTGGACAGATACCGTTTTTTGGAGGATCCAACGTAACAGGAGCATTGTCGGTGACCATGGTATTGGCGGTATTTACGTTTATCGTGGTTTCATTCAATGGAAATAAGCACTACTGGGAGCATATCTTCTGGATGCCGGGTGTACCAGCATGGGTAAAGACGATTTTGACACCAGTAGAATTTCTGGGTGTATTTATTAAGCCGTTAACATTGCTTTTGCGTCTTTTTGGAAACATAACCGCAGGACACATGGTAATTGCCATTTTCGTGGGTTTGATATTTGTTTTTAATAATAACGGAGAGAGTATACCTGCTACAATAGGAGCGGGAATAGGCTCAACGGTTTTGACAATGTTTATGATGGCGATTGAGTTGTTGGTCGCTTTCATTCAAGCGTTTGTGTTTGCGATATTGACGGCTTCATACATTGGAGCCGCCATTGAGGAGGCACACCATTAAAATTTGAATTTTAGTTTTTTAATTATATAAATCTATCAATTATGACTGGATCATTAGCAGCAATCGGCGCTGGACTTGCAGTAATCGGAGCAGGAATCGGTATTGGAAATATCGGAGCTAAAGCAATGGAAGCAATCGCAAGACAACCTGAAGCAGTAGGTGACATCAGATCTAACATGATCTTGATGGCGGCACTTGTTGAGGGAGCAGCTTTGATAGCAATATTATTGGCTTTCTTCGTGTAAGCTAAATAATCGAAAAAGATACACGGAGGCAACGGTTGGTTGCTTCTGTGTATTTTCAAAACAAAAAATCATATTATAACTATATAAAAGAAAAAAAGATGTCATTACTTTCAATGGTACTTATGGATTTTAATCCGATCAAACCCGATTTAGGATTAATTGTTTGGACAAGCGGTATATTTTTACTTTTCTGGTTTTTAATTGGAAGAACCGCATTCCGTCCAATCGCCAACGCTCTTAAGAAAAGAGAAGAAGACATCCAAAACGCGTTGGATGAAGCAAAGAAAGCAAAAGAAGAAATGTCTAACCTCAAAGCTGCGAATGAGAAATTGTTGGCAGAAGCAAGAGAGGAACGTTCTAAAATGCTAAAGGAAGCAAAAGAAACAAAAAATCAAATCATCAACGACGCAAAACAAGCAGCTAAGGATGAAGCCTCAAAAATCATGTCTCAAGCCAGTCTTGATATCGAAAATCAGAAAAAGGCTGCAATGATGGAGGTGAAGAATGAAGTTGGTGCCATAGCATTAAGCATCGCTGAAAAAGTGATCAGAAAACAGTTGGCTGGAAATACAGAGCAAGAAAGTTATGTAAATACGTTGGTAGATGAGGTTAAACTGAATTAGAATTACCATCAACCGAAATAACATCAATAAATAAATGAGACTCGTAGTGTTGTGCTACGGGTCTTTTTTTATGGATTAAATGGAATTTGCAGGTGTTTAATCATAGATTTGAGTGAAGCAGCTTGCGATATGGGTAATGGCTTCGTTAGTAGAATATATTAATCTTTATTCCACATGATCAGGCATGAATTATTTCTTTTGGTCGTATTGCTTTGTATAAACTCATGCAATGACCCAAAACCTCCGGATTTAGAATTGGCAAAACAAGAAATCCTTGAACTTCATCGATTGCAGAGAGATTATCATTTCAATAAGGATTCAATTGCATTTGCAAATCAACTGTCTGATGATTTCATATCCGTAAATAAGGGAGTTGTTTCGACTCCAAAAAGAAGCGAGACAATTGCCAGATACAATAACTACTTTTCTTCCGTTGAATTTTTAGAATGGGATGATGTTTCTGAACCAATAATACGATTTTCAGAAGATGGAACATTGGCATACACCATAGTAGATAAAATAGTCAAGGTGAAGTATGAAAGCGAAAATGGAGAACCACAGGAAGGGGAAACTCATTTTGCCTGGACAGCAATTTATCGGAAAATTGGCAAGGAATGGAAAATTGAAAATGTAACTTCAACCAATAAATAGTTGAATTTTAAAGTGATATTGCAATCTTTTATAAAAATTGGACTGAATCTCAGCTATGCAAAAACCGATTATCTGTTTTGAAGGACCCAGTGGAATTGGAAAGACAACACTATGCAATATTTTATCTAATCAATTTAACATTGTTCCTGAAGTAAATCTTTTATTTCAACGAACTGGTAGTGAATCCAAATATTGGTATCATGAAAGGCAGATTGAAAGGTATGAATTATGCAAAAAATCAACGTCCTCTTCTATCCTGGATGGGGATATTTTCCAACCAATTTGGTACAATTGGGTATGTAAGTATCCTTTAGAGTTTCTTAGTAAAGAAGAAACACATAGATTTTATTATGAAAATCTTATGCAGGGAAAGATTAGGTTTCCAGATTTGTACGTTGTGTTTTTCGTAGACGAAAAGGAACTATGGATACGAAAAGAAAGAGACACAACACGACGCCGCAGAAACTTTAAAAAGCACCTTGAAATTATCGAACCTCTTAAGAAATATTATCGCTTTTTGGATCAAGATACAGAAATTGAAATGAGGTTTGTTCATTATTCGGATATCGAGTCCGCAAAGAAATCTGTACTTTCATTAATTCAATCATTGAAACAAAAATCGATTATTGATGAAATAAAAGTGTTTCGACAAATTGAAAATTGGATAAGTAGAAATTCTTAAATGGGTACTGGCGATATTAAAACCGATGGTAGTAAGACTTCTAAAAATTTTGATTCTAATGGACGAAGGTCTCATCTGCTTAGCTTGGTTCTTTTAGGTTTTCTTGTATTTGGTTTGTCCTTTGAAATAATCAGAGATGCATTGACAAAAGGTGGAGATTTTGAAGGATATGTGCTTGTAGGCAATTTGGTGCTTCAAGGAGAGAACATTTATTCCAATCCCTTAATCAATACCTGGCCTCCATTCTTTTCTATTAGCAGTGTGATCATCGCCTTGATCGATAATTTCAATAGCCAATTGAGTCGATTTATTTGGTTGACTCTAAGCCTTTTAGCCATGATTCGAGTGATTCAAATTACAACCAAAATGGTGTTGAAACGTAGATTGATCTTTTATCCATTTAAGGCAGAGAATACTCTTTCTTCAAATTCCATTCACATTTCGCATTGGATAATATTGGTGCCCATACTTATAGTATTCCGCTATATCCTGGACAACATGTCCAACATCCAGATCAACATTTTTATTCTCTTTTTTTCGATGATCAGTCTATACTGTTTTACAAAAGGTAAGGATGTACTTGCAGCACTATCACTGGCATTTGGAATTTCCTTGAAGGTATATCCCATATTCCTTTTGTTCTATTTTTTGGTGAAACGCGAATTTCGAATTGCTGGCTTCACAATATTCTTTTGCGCATTGTTTGCCCTATTTCCTTTTTTAGTGTTCGGATACGAGGAATCAATTAATTACTACACATTTTGGTATCAGCACAACGTGGTGCCTTTCGCAAGTGTCGCTCATAAAAATCAATCGTTTTTCTCCATGATGAGAAGCCTGCTAACGTATGAGAGCCCGGGATTGAATCAACCTTTGAATAAGGAGATCTATATCAATATTTTGAATTTATCCATTAGTGGTGTAAAAGTGGTTTCTTATAGTTTGATTGCCCTGGTGGGCTCAGCAGTCGTCTATATATTCAGAAATAAATTGAATGAAAGAAACAGTCTAAAATCATTCTTAGAATATGCTTTTATTCTCACCATCATTCCCATTTTATCTCCCTTGGCCTGGAAGGCCTATTTTATCTTTCTGTTTCCAGGCTATTTTGTGAGTTGTCTTTTTCTTTTTCATTATAAAAATACCTTGACAAAAGCCACAAATGTATTTTTG
>JBCCVV010000306.1:0-7352 GCA_039194925.1 Bacteroidota bacterium | reverse complement strand
CAAAATTAATCGATGCGCTCTTAAAACGACACCCGCTGAGGTCCTAAAGCTCTTGGAAGGTCAATATGTACTAACAAGCACACCATATTTAGAGTATATATAATATGTCAGACTTTGTGAATCTTAGTGAATTCTTAGCGTACTCCGTGGTTAAAAAGTCAACATCACGCAAAGCAAAATCTTGAATTACCCTAAAGTAGCATGGATAATTGCCCGTTGAATTATTCTTATTGAAACCCTATGCGCACAACGATATTAGGAGTAAATCGGAGCATGGCACGATCTCTGGCCTGTAGCTCATCCTGATCAATTTCCTCATCAAAAACAGCGAAATACTCACGGCTCATGATGTTTTCACGATTGTACATATTCAATAAGGAAAAACCAATCTTCCCGGTCATGCCATTCTTTTTTACCACATCGTACATAATCGACATATCCAATCGATGTGAAATCGGCAATCGGTACATATTGATCCTGTTTAGTTCATAGACAGGCTCAGGTTCCTCTTCCTCCGGATCATCAACAACACTCAATTCATCCACCTCGGTGAAGACGATACCGGAAGCGAGTCTCCAGCTCAGGGACACATTCCATCGGTTGCTTTGATATTTCCCCATCAAAAGTAATGAATGTGGTCTGTCATGTGGGGCATTAAACTCAAGGTCGTCATTTTCCAGCTCTACCGTATATCGGGATCTGCTGTACGAATACGACATCCAGGACTGAAACTTATTCCATCGTTTTTTGAGCAAAACATCAATTCCCCAGGATGTGCCTGCTCCAGACTCGAATATTTCATCTTCGTCAATATTAAATGCAGATAAGTTTGAGACCAATCCGCTGATTTTCTTGTAATATCCTTCTATTTCCAACATAAATGACCTTGGATAAAACAACATTCCTAGTGTAAAATTCTTACCCAACGTCACCGGAATATCTTCTTTCTCATCCGAAAGAACCCAAAAATCCTGATTAATTCCAAGGTCATTAAATTCAATCACCTGACTCATAAATTGACGATAAAATCCAGCGGATGATCGGATCTGAAATGATTTGAACGGCAGGTACTGAATGTCGAAGCGGGGCTCAAAATAGTTTTCTTGTGTAGCATTAGCGTGATTCCAACGCAGTCCAATTTTACTTTTCAGCTTTTCTGCAAATTGAGTATGTAAAGAAAGATAACCCGTAGCTATTTTATTGTTATCAATCTCACGATTTTGATCCATGACATCCTGATCTTCCTGCCAGGATCGCATGACATTTAAATCGGAGAACTGCCCTCCAAAATTCAACCCCACGTGATGATTTAGTTTCCACTCATTGTCCCAAACGAGGGTCTTATCATCAATAATATTACTTTGACGATGATCCAGTTCTAAATCTTGCAAATCACCATCCCGTAACCTGAATTCATAGGTGTTGGTGAATTCAGTGGATGAAAAATTGATACTGCTGACGAAACGTGAATTCCATCTACGTTCCCATTGCGCCCCCCATCCTGAAGAACTTTGATCGATCCTATCATTTGTTGCGAAATTATCTTCAAATTCTGAGTAGTTGAAATTCAAATTATCGTCGATTTGAAAATAGCTGAAAGAAAGGTTGTCTTTTTCTGTGGGTTCAAATAGAAGTTTTCCATTGTAATCATGAAAATCGAATGCGAGATTGAAGTCCAACACCTCAGGATCTTCAGGATCTTCTTCATTGATTTCTTCGAGTTTTCCTTTTCGGAATACGCGTTCAGAAAGTTTCCTGTAGGTAGGTGTCTCCACAATATTCGTGTAGGATTTACGCGCTCCAAACACCAGACCTACCTTCTGATTGAATAGCGGGACAGCCATTGAAACATCTCCATGTGTAAAATTGACACCGGCATCTGCTTGTATCCGCTCTGGAATCTGGTTGATACTTTGAATATCGATCACACCAGAAACTCGTCCTCCGTAATTGGGTCCAAAACCACTTCTGTAGACATCCACATTATCGACTAACGATGGATTGAAAGCCGAAATCATACCAAAGAAATGACCTCCATTATAAATTGGAATCCCGTCGTAAAGAATTAGATTTTGATCCGGTGTGCCGCCGCGAATATGCAATCCGGTCGCAGATTCATCAATGCTTTGCACTCCAGGAAGCAACTGAATCAATTGCAATACATCGGCATCTGTCAAACCAGGCACCATGTCGATTTTATCAGGTCGCATCACCATATGATCCATTTCTGATGATTGTTCGATACCGGAAACAACATATTCTTTTACCACAACCTCTTCAAATGAAAACTGCTGAGTTTTGAGAACCACATTCGGGCAGGATTGCAATGCATTGACCGTTGTTAAATGATTTTCATAACCTATATAACTGACCTCAACACGCTCATTTCCAAGCAATTGCTGCGTCCAGTCTAACACTCCATTTTCATTAGAGCTTGTACCGATAGCTACTTCTGGCAAGAACACATTAACATAAGAAAGTGCCTCTCCCTCTTCATTCAAAAAAGTAGCACATAATTGAATTTCGGTCAATTCCGCTCGTGAAATAACGATATATCCATTGTCGAGTATTTTATACGTTAATCGCGCAGGTTTTAAAATCTGGTCCAGGATAGAATTTAACGTTTGATTTTTCAGCGTTACATTGACAATATGCTTTTCGGTAAGATCAGCGGTGTAGGAAAATACCACATCATATCGACTTTCCAACACTATAAAGACCTCTTGCAACGGTGTATTTTCAAATTTAAGTGGACTTGAGTTTTGTCCAAAGGAAGAAATGGAACTAGCTAGAATAGAGATATAAAGAAATACAAGCCGCATAGGTAAAGTTGCAAGAAAATTAACTCTTTTTACTAAGGATTACTCTTTTTCCCTCTACTTTATAATTGTATTGTATTGGTGTAAATACAACTTCCAACGCAGCATTGAGATCATTGTGATCAAATCCACCATTATAGTTTTTGATCTCTCGAATAGAGCTATCCGTTTCAAATTGTATATCAAACTGTCTTTCCAACTCATTTATTACTTCATCCATGCTCGCATTGATAAATTTAGTGCTTCCATCCCTCCACTCCGGTCGATTAAGTTCGCCTTCGATGGAAAGATTGGCAATTATTCTTCCTGATTCTGCAACTACCCTATCGCCTTTGCTTAACGCTCTTTCATTTTCAAAATTGTCAAAACTCACACCTACTCGGCCTGAGTAACAAGCAACATCCAATTTCTTAGTTCGGGATCTCACATTAAAACTTGTTCCCAGTACTCTGACATCACCATTTTCAGTGTTTACCGTAAACTTAGAGCCTTCTTCCACTTCAAAAAAAACTTCTCCTTCCATGGTCATATTCCGATCAGCCAGAAATGACTCAGGATTATATTGGATCAACGATTCCGCATTCAAAAAGGCTTTGGATCCATCGGGTAGATCAATGACTTTTGTTTCCGCAGCATAGGTTTGAACTGTCTGGAGTCGATCTCCTCGGAATAATGCCAAATATCCAATGACTGCAATAATAACAACTGCTGCCGCATATTTGGTCCACCCTAAGCGAATCACTTTTGGTTTGGAGGTAGTCGACGGCTGGGCTATACCACCTTCTTTTTTTATCTGCGTCCAGATCTGATCTTTCTGCCAGTCTTCTGTCGACAGATTTGAGCTTTTATCTGCAATGCGATTAAATAGTTGGTAGTCTTCAGAATTTTTGAATTCTTCCAATTCCTTTTCGCTTAGCGCTCCATTAAGCCACCTGGCTAAATACGTATCATCATTTTTGAATATATCTTTCATTTCATATTCCAGTGGGATTCTATTGTTCGTACATCTATAAAAAGATTAAACATTCATTTACCCTATTCTATTTTTTAGATATTTCCGATTTCTTTTCTCAACACTAAAAGTGCGCTATGAATTCGTTTTTCAATCGTCTTTTGACTCACCCCCAGCAATTCTGCTATTTCCCGGTATTTGAGCTTGTCTATTCTATTTAGCAGAAATGCAACACGTTGTGGTTCTGGCAAACTATTAATTACCCGATCCAATTTTTCTTTAAACTCTTTTTCCTCTAACAAAAACTCAGGATCTGCCACTTTGCTTTCCGTACTTTTCCGCTCTACAAATTTCAATTGCACTTTTTTGTGCTTAAGCATATCTCTGAATAAGTTGGTAGCAGTAGTAAAAAGAAAACTTTTGGCCTTAGAAAGTGGAACACTTGCACAGTTTTTCCATAATCGTACAAAAGATTCCTGAACGGTATCATCCGCGAATCCTGAATCTCCACTTTTGTAGTAAACGTAATTGCGCAAAGCATCAGCCTGACGATAATAGAAGTCCTGGAAGTTAACCGGATCACACGTGTCCTCTTTTATACTCATCTCAGCAGCTAATATAAAGAAGACATTGAATATCCGATGGAAGATTGAAACTTATCTCGTTCTAATATGAGTTTGTGAGGTTTGTCAACTCGTCTCACTCTATTGTTTATTAATCTGGATCAAAAAATCGAAAAAGATCAGGAGACACCTTGCCTCGCGCAAATTCAACAATTCATCAATTCAACAATTCAACAACTGAATAACTCTGCCACTAACATACTTTGCCACTAAAAAAATAAGCAATTGTGTAACTAAAATAATTCAGGCCTAAAAACTCGGCAAAAGGTCAAGAGAGACTTTGCGGCACAAATTCAACAATTCGACAATTCAACAATTCGACAATTCAACAATTCAACAACTCAACAACTCAACAACTCAACAACTCAACAACTCAACAACTGTATAACTCTGCCACTAACATACTTTGCCACTAAAAAAATAAGTACCTAAAACTCAATACACCACCTTATTCCGAAATCCCCAAGCCACCAGTTCCGCAATATTCTTTACATTCGCTTTTTTGAGCATTCTATACCGATATCCTTCAATGGTTTTTTTGCTTTTATTCAATTTTGTGCTTATTTCTTCAGCGGTAAATCCATTGCTTACGAATTGTAATATTTGTTTCTCGATCCCGGAAAGAGCGAGATTCAGATCATTGAGCTTTTGTTCTTTTTGTACTTTTTCAATCAGGTCTCGGGTAAGTTCAGTTTCGAAGTAGAAACCGTCGCGATTCATTTTATTCAAGGATTTAAAAAACTCTTTAACGGAAGCATTTTTTGGAATGAAGCATTTAATTCCCATTTTGATCAGATGATTGATTTCATCGTAGTTGGAAGTAGACTGGAACGCCGCAATTGCCGTTTTCGGATGTTTATCTATTAAATGGATCAGCAAACTGTCTATGGGGTACTCTTGGGTTTCAAAATCACCAACAAGAATTATATCTACACTCTTTGAGTCAATCTTTTTTAATAACGCTTCCGGTGTATCTACCGATAGTTGCAAATCATAGGTCTCATTTTTAGCCAATATGGATTTGGTCCCTTCACGGAAAAAATGACTTTCCTCAAGGTGTGCCAGAGTGGATTTGATAGAGGTTAATTTCAAAGTACTAAGGTATTGTTCACGAATTTCCCACCGCATCCTTAATGTAAGGCAGAAAATATACTCTTAAAAAATTCGTACCTGAAATAAGAATCGGTTAGAACTTTAAACATTAAATAAATCATCAGTTCAAAAAATTATAAAACATTAAATAACAGCGCATTACACATATTTATCACTTAAAATTAGCAATATTTGCAAAAGTGATTTCTAATAATTTGTCTTCTTTTTAGGTATGATCCTATATACTCTCACGCCTTAAGCCATGCTAAGTTGATCACATCTTAATCAGGTATGTCATCAAATCATCCCATAGATATTCGTACTCGATCAGCTCCAATTCAATGGGATGCTTTGAACTCAGAAAAGGAACTTGGTTCAGGTTTTCACGATATTTTGAAGCATGCCTTTTAATGGCCACAGGATGAAAATTCTGCTTTTGTACCTCGATCAAAAGTTTGATAAAGGAGTGACTTCTGAAAAGGGGATCTTTCTTCATGTATCGGGACATGTATTTTTTGACGGCATCACGTTTTTCCAGAATCTTATCGTAATCCTTTATCAATACGAAGTAGAGCAATTGAACAATGATGATGGCAATATTCATGGCTTTTTTATCCTTATTAAACGCTGGAACCGAATTCAAAAACTTTTGGAACTTAGCGCCTTTCAAATACTCTATTGCCTCTTTGGAAGGGAGGGATAAGGCGTAGTAAATAAGCCCATAATAATAAAGCAATTCAATACGAAGTTTAATCTCGTTTTGCAAAGCAGAGAAGTAAATATTCTCACGCAAGGATAGTAACAAATCCAACCCCTCTTTCTTCTTTCGTTGTCGTAAAAGTAATAAGGAGCGAAGTTCTTGTACGCGAAACCAATTTGTAGCATCCACCACTATAGACTGCAAAATTTTTTCAATCAAATTAGCAGCTTCCTTCAGATTATTAATTCTTAAATTGTAATGAATTAAATAGATTTTCAACGTATTCAAATCTGAAACAGCATCCGGAAATTGTTCTGCTATGGCTTTAATATTCTGTTTCAAAAAAATGCAAAGTGCATTATAGTCGTAGCTCGCTTCATAATACAAAATTCCCAATGTGGAGTAAAACTTCAAAAATCGACTACTGCGATAGATCTCCTGCACACGCTTTAAATCATCCAAAAAATGTTTGGATTTTTTAAGGATCTCAATTGGAATTTCTTTTGTAGCGCTAAAGTGATGTGCCAATTCAGAAACATACCATTCTGCCTTCATTTCATTACTCATAATTTCATGAGACACCGTACAATCTTCGTAATACGACTTTGCTTTATTTAAATTTCCACGATAACCAGATTCGTAGAGAAAGAGTTTTCTGGCGGATTCTATCACCCCTTCGTGAAAATGTAACTTTTTCGATTTGCGATAAATGTTTTCGAATAAATGTACTGCCGAAGACCGCGCATGTAATGCCATCAAAATCTTAGCAATGGCGATTTGTTTTACCAGGAGTACAATCTGCCGCTGATAGGAACTATACTTTTTGTGTGGAAGACGTGAGTATAGCATTGAATTGTACAACTTATTAAGCAGCGGCCATTTCAGTTTTGTTTTGGACGAAATGAGTTTGGCGTTTCGATAGTTTTCAATGGCTTCAATTTCATTCTTTTTGTAATAGTATTTCGGTAGTTGGTTTTGACCGGAAAGAGTAGCATCAATCGCGATAAACAGGTCTTCAAATTTTCTCATTTTACTCAATATTATATACTCACAACAAATAACCAACTGACATATTGTCAATATTTTATACATGTAAATAATTATATATAAGGGTTTTAAGTTGAACTGATACACTGCATTTCGTCCTCAAATAGGACCTCCCCTAT
>JBCCVV010000305.1:0-7352 GCA_039194925.1 Bacteroidota bacterium | reverse complement strand
TTTTTCACTGGAGATCAAAACAACAATCTCTATCTTATAAATAATGAAGGAGAAATAATTAAAGAAATTTCACTACAGACAGATAGCACAAGTTTTACACCCAGCCTTTATAGCGATGGTACTTCCTTTATCTTAATGGGTTACGAAATACCTTTACCATCAAGTGTACAGCCTAATGATCTTTTAAACAGACATTGGAAGATCCAACAATATGACTCAAACGGAAACTTGACATTAGAGAGAATGACTCAGGTAAATTCTCAAGACATTGGATTATTATTCGATAGATTATCTGTTGGTATTAACGTTGAGGTGGTCCTTTACAATGATTTATCAGCCGTTGGAGCTGTGAATGGTCAATACGGCATACAAATTTTTAACACAATCAAGTTCGATCCAGTTACTATGGATATTAACGAAGGTCCTACTCTATTTTATCGATACAATCGACAATTAGATAGTTTTGAATCTATAGTTTTGGATGATTCATTCAATTTTATAACGGATATGACTGTATTAGACAGTGTATTTTATTTTTACGGAATAAAAGGAGAAGCAGAAGAACTTTCAGAAATTACGAATATACATAGTTTTATAGATAACATTTCCAGCTTTTCATCTCAATTTCAACCTGACATTTATACGGTACAAGGTCTTGCCATTTATTCTGAAAGTGATGCTGACCATAAGTATGAAGTAAAGGCCTCAGCAACATCGTTGATTGATCCCAATATGGGTGACTTATTTTTGTCTAAAAAAGATTCCAACGGTACTATTATTGCAACGAAAAATTTAGCCACTAAGAGAGCTCCTTTTGGAAAGAACTCACTAGAGTTAGGAATAGACCAAAGTCTATTTGTTTTAAGTGCAGATGTTGCATCAAGAAGTCCTTTAAGTCTTAGTTTGAAAAAAATATCAAAATCGACATTGGAAACCTATTGGACGTTTGAATTACCTCAAGAAATATATGGATTAACACAATCAATCATCCCACTTGAAAACTCATGTCTTGTATTTGGAAGACGTAATACAGCTCAAGGAGAACAACTAGTTGTTACAAAAATAAATGAAGTAAATCTAAATTCTACAGAGCATTATAATACATCCGAAGATATTATTTTAGGACCAAATCCTGTCATAGACTATCTGCATTTATCCACTTCGAATCAAGGTAATACCCTTAAAATTTTTAATATGAATGGAGCACTTCTTAAGAAATACATTATTAATTCAGATAAAGTATTTCTGGATATAGAATCTGGAATGTATGTAATTGTTGTTACTGACAAGTTTGAAAGAGTACTAGAGAGTAAGAAATATATCAAACTATGATTTCACATTCGTACTAAAAGTATTAAAGAACTGAATAACGCTGTATAAAATCTTTTCTATCATATGCCCGGAAAATATATGCCGGCACCTTATTTGCAAAGATTTAAAATCTACGGTTGAATTCTTATCTCAAAGAATTGGTGCATTTGGCTAAGATTGAATCCAAGTTGACTTTTCACGTAACCCGACATACTTTTGCCACTACGTTTGCCTTGATGAATGGTTTGCCCATTGAGAAGCTTTCTAAGATATTTGGGCATTCTATGATTATTACTATGCAGATGTATGCGAAGGTGGTATTGAATCAAAAAGTGAGTGAGGATATGGAGAATCTAAAAGCGAATATAAACGCAAAGTAGATAAAGGAAAGATATCTAAGATAGAATATGTGTTAGAAAATATAAATCGGCTCAGCTGAGTTTCAGATTTCAAAGTGTCTGATGCTCTACCAGAGGAGTACAAATCTAACCTGCCGACCATCGAGGAGCAGGAATATGAATTAGAGAGAATAGAAATCCTCGAGACTTGAAAAGAATCAGATTGATTGTGCAAAGTTGAAGAAAGGAGTAAAGAAGAAATTCATTAATCCTTGTAAGACAGCAAGACGAAGGAATTATAGTAAGCAGAAAACACTATTAAACCCATGGGAATCAATCAATTAAACAATACTTCGGTTATGAACGTAGTTACACAGCCATTAGTTTAATCCTATCGTCGTGATGCATTTTGTCATCATTTTTGACCATCTGCGTATCGCTGAAGCTTTAGCGGAAGTATAAAATGCCGCCAAAATGAATTTCTCTCTAACTTCTAGCCCAAGATCGCGATCCTGGGCTAGAAATGGTAAAGCCCGATAGGCTTTTTATTTGAAATATTATTTTGGCTGTGTAGTTACTTATAAACTTAATTACATAATAATTTGATCAATATTAGACAGAGAAAAAGAAAATTAGCAAAAAGAAAACCCAGAAGAAAATAAGGAATACTGAGCAAAGAAAAAGTCCAGAAATCAATAAAAAGGTATAATTACCTTTTTATTTTTTGTCACATTTCCTTGTAGCTTTTTTGAATTTAAAACTTGCAACTCTCGGAAACCCAATGGAGAATGAGGGATTCGAACGGGTGGCCCCTTGACTGCCTCTCAAACGCTCTAGCCAACTGTGCTAATTCCCCATTTCCTCTTTCGGAGCCCAACCATAAAGAGTATATTTTATTCCTCCTACTAATAAGGCAATCAATTTTACTACTTCGAGAATAATGTACCATAGATGAGCAGGCGAAGCAGGAGGCGTTTCTCCTCGTTGAATCATTTCAATTCGATGATCCAAAATGGGCATAAGTAAAACATTGTCAATAATTACAATGAAAATTGGAAGAGCAAACCAAAGCCAAATCTTTCTTCTTTCTTGATTAAGATTTAGAAAGGCAATGATTAATAAAGCAAAAGCCATTTCAATTTTCGTGAATGCACCAAAGACAAGTTTCCCAATTCCCAAGCCCAGTGCTAAGGTAATACCCGGAGCCTGAAATTTAAGTGGAGCTTCCAAAAATGATATACCCAGAAGCATGCCTGCCCAGATGAAGCAGATCACAAGAATGGCAATTGCATAACCTTTTTTCATACGTCGTATACGCTGTTTCTAAATGCTGATGAGTAGACTCCCGGAAGGGTATCAAATAGAAGGTACTCCGGAAAGTACTATTCAAATCCGACGCTACCCCTTCCCTGGAGTCAGTAAAGTCAGTGTACCGTACTTCTTCTTCTGAAAATTCAGAAATTTGCCTTTAATGTCATGAATATAATTCTCTGATCGATTCACCTTTGATCAAGACACGGCCACTTCATGCACTGAATAAAATCAATACTATATTTGTATTGTTGGGTGTACGCAATGGATGAAGCATTTTACGTTCAAAATGCTACGAATGGTAAAAGTCAAAAGATGGCTTTCTAAGCTCTAAGATAGGAAGAAAATTTTCATTCTACTTCATGTTTGAGAATGAGTATTGGCAATTCGCTATGCATGGCCATTTCTCTAGTCATGCTCTTATGGAAAATACGGTCAAAAAATGGTCTGTTTCTGGTTCCTATGGCTATGATATCAATAGAATTCAACTTGGAATACTCCTCAATCGCTGCGGTGATCTCAGGATTATACATAGAAGAAATCTCAATTTTATGATCGGGGAATTTGTCCTGAAAAAGTTCCTTTAGATAATATCCGGGATTGGGTTGTTCCTTATCATCGACATGAACAAAGTGCAAGGTAGCATCTAACTTTAGTGAAAATTCTGCCAATTGGTCGATTAATGTCTTGTCCAATTCAATGTCATCATAGGCATAAAGAATGTTATTTACGCCTGTATACCGCGCTTTTTCAGGAATAAGCAAGACGGGACAAGAAGCTTCATTCATAATCTTGGTAGAAACAGACCCAAACCACTTTTTAATTGCTCCTGAGTCGCCGGTACTGCCCATAATGACCATTTCAGCAGCATTATCCTCGATAGAATCCAATATTTCTTCTCCCGGAAAACCTGTGCGGAATTCACCATCAATAATAGACGTTGTCATGATATCACCCGCCCAATCCTTATCAAATTCATTTACAAAATTGGTAAGCAACCCCCTCCTCATTTCCACAAAATCAACTTCCACAACGGTAGATTCATACAACTCTTTCGAAGTGGGCAGGTAGACATGAAGCGCTTTCACAACAGCACCCAAATCCGTTGCCAGTCTATGGCCGTACATAAACGCGTTGGTAGAAACATCAGAAAAATCTACTGGAACGATTATTTTATCCATTTCACCAAAATTTTGCTTTTTAAGAATGTGTTTTATCGCTTTTCGCAAAGACTTATTAAAATCACCGTTCGAGAATACCGATAGATACTCCCCATCAATGTAAATGCAGGGCACCGATGTCAAACCTCGCTTTAAAAAAGAAGCAATATCCGTCTCCTCCACCAATTCAAATGGAATTCCAGCATCCGTTAGAAACTTTCTTAAAACGTAAGACACCATTTGATGACTCGAGCTTCCTGTGCCCAGAACGGTTATTTCCATATTATCCCTACTCGTACTCAGCATATGCTACATTATCTGCCGCCAAATGGGCGATGATATCGTGTGTAGTTACAATTCCTACTAGTCTTCCATTATCAACTATCGGAATGGCGTGTAATATATTTTCTTTGAAGATTTCAAGGGCCACATTGATCTTATCCGTAGATTCCATCGTAGCGACACCCCTTGTCATGATGTGACTCACTTCGTAGTTGTTCATCCGTATGTCCTCGATCTTTTTGTCGTCTCGATTGTCTAAAAACCCTCTACGGAAAAACAAATAATCGGTCATACTCACAATTCCTACCAACTCACCGTCCAGAGCAATAGGAATGTGATGTACCTTATTTTTTTCAAATACATCTGCGGCTTCAGCAATAGAAGCCGAAGGCTTTAACGTGATGACATCGGATGACATGATTGTGGAAATCGGACTCAGTAAATTCATAATAATTAATTTTATACAAATATGAATGCGTACACATTTCATTTGCATGATATAGATCATTTTGACAGATGATACTGATCATGATGTGGGGATATCTGCACTATTATATTAGCCAATAAGGTATTACCTTGCAAAAAAATCTGAATGCCAGACTCTTCTACAGACTTAGCACAACAGCTTCAAGCGATCATTGATACTGCGATTGATGGCATAATAACAATAGATGCCAAGGGTGTAGTCGAAACGCTTAATCCCGCAGCGGCTGACTTATTTGGATATGCTCCAGAGGAGGTACTTGGAAACAACGTAAAGATGTTGATGCCAGCCCCTTATAAGGCCGAACATGATGGGTATATCCACCGGTACCAAAAGACAAAAAAGCCTCATATCATAGGAATTGGCAGAGAAGTAAATGGACAAAAAAAGGACGGAACTATATTTCCTTTTCGTCTTGCCGTGAGTGAAGTAATTCTAAACGACAGGGTCATTTATACAGGCATTATTCATGATCTGACGGAGGTAAAAAATGCAGAACAGGCCATAAAAGAACTAAACGTAGAACTTGAACAAAAGGTAAAAAAGAGAACGATTGATTTAGAAAAAACAGTGAATAAGCTGCTCTCTACCAATACCTCATTGCAACGAGAAATTAAGGAAAAAAAAGCCGCAGAAGAAAAGCTTAGGGTCAGTGAATCGGAATTGAGAATGGCCTTGACCAAGGAAAAAGAATTGAGTGAGTTGAAATCAAGATTCGTCTCCATGGCTTCACATGAATTCCGAACTCCATTAACATCCATTTTATCATCGGCTGCTCTGATCGGCAGGTATGACAAGACGGAGCAACAGGCGAATCGAGAAAAACACATTAACCGCATCAAATCCTCCGTTTCCAATTTAACAGGCATACTGAATGATTTCCTTTCCCTGAGCAAATTGGA
This sequence comes from Bacteroidota bacterium, assembly GCA_039194925.1. Classification (GTDB taxonomy): domain Bacteria; phylum Bacteroidota; class Bacteroidia; order Chitinophagales; family Saprospiraceae; genus CAJXUU01. The sequence goes on along the minus strand of JBCCVV010000305.1, from coordinate 1,564 downwards.
AGAAGGTCGTGTGGAAGTTTATCTTTCTGAATTGAATCTTGGTCTGCTTTGCCAGGAAGTAATTGAGGACACCAAAAGTCTCTTAAAAAGTAAACAAACCATAAATCATACCGTTCATGGAGACAACCCCGTGGTAATAGTCGATGAGCGTATACTGCGTAACATTCTTTTCAATTTAGTATCCAATGCAATAAAATACAGTGAAGAAGATATCAATTGCAGCATACATTTTGAAAAAAACTATTACCAGTTTGACATTGAGGATCGCGGAATAGGAATCCCTATCGAAGATCAGAAATATTTGTTTTCAAGGTTCTTTAGAGCGGGTAATGTAACCAACATTCAGGGAACAGGTCTTGGACTAAATATTGTCAAGCGCTACGTCGAAATATTGGGTGGAGAAATTTCATTTGTGAGCGAACATGAAGTGGGCACCACCTTTAGTGTAAAGATCCCATATATTAACCTTAACAAAGCAACATGAAGAAAATAATAGTAATTGAAGACAATCAGGAAGTTCGGGAAAATTTGGTAGAAATATTATCACTTTCAGGTTACGATACGCACGAGGCCGAAAATGGGAAAGTGGGTGTAAAAATCATCAACAAAATAAAACCGGATCTCATTCTTTGTGATGTAATGATGCCTGAACTGGATGGGTTTGGTGTACTTAAGGTTTTGAATCACAATCCGGAATTAATGCATATCCCATTTATGTTTTTGACCGCTAAAGCCGAGAAAGCAGACTTTCGAAAAGGGATGGGACTTGGTGCAGACGATTATATTACCAAGCCCTACGATGATGTAGAATTGCTCGAAGCCATCGAAATGCGCTTAAAGAAAAGCGAAAAATTAACAGCCATTGAAAATACCGAATCGGGCCTCCGAACATTTTTCGATGAAGCGCGGGGTGAAAAAGAGCTAAGACAACTTTCTGAAGACAGAGAAGTCCGAACCTATTCGAAAAAAGAAGTGATTTATGAATATGGACAATACCCAAAGTGGATCTTTTTTGTGGTTTCGGGTCAGGTCAAATGCTATCAGACCAATGAATTTGGAAAAGAGCTGATCACCCATGTATATGGACCAGGCGATTTCTTTGGTTTTTTGCCCAATCTCACAGATTCGAGATACGATGATTCGGCCATGACAACTGAAGACACTGTATTACGAATGATTCCACCCGAAGATTTCAAAATGCTGCTCTTCAATAATCGCGATTTCTCGGCCAGATTTATAAAAATGCTGGCACATCACGCAGACTATACCGAACGAAAATTGATCGATCTGGCCTATAGCTCCGTTCGAAGAAAGGTAGCCAATGCATTGCTCACACTCAATAACAAATCGGAAAGCAATGTCATTACGGTAATGCGTGAGGACCTTGCCTCTTTGGCTGGTACTGCTAAAGAAACAACTATTCGAACCTTGGGAGACTTCAAATCTGAGGGCATTATCGAAATCAATGATGGTAATATTAAGATCGTTGAAATAGAGGCTTTGGAAGATATGCCACAATAGCTAAGTATACTTTTTTAAGGGTTAAAATGAGATGAGGTAATCA
>JBCCVV010000304.1:0-7369 GCA_039194925.1 Bacteroidota bacterium | reverse complement strand
TGGAAAAATCAATTCTACCAATAGCTACTTCAATATCACTTGGGATGGTACTTTGATCCCATTTTCCATCACCCGGAATATTGTTATTGACAGGCCAGGAAGAAACGGTATTGTTTACTATGGAATCTGTCCAAACACCGTCCATATCTCCATAATACAGATCCGCAGCCCAGGCACCTCCTTTTTCGGTGTGCCCATCCGGTGCTACGTCTCCGCTTAATGGAATAGGTACATCACCCAGCAGAAGACAGGTAGAAAAAGAGTCGATATTGTATTCATCTATAATGGCATCCCTTACTTCTTGCACCCCTATGTCATCAGAAATGATCAATAGTCGATTCCTCCATCCGTCCAGCGTCAATACCTGCTGAAATTCAGCAACTTGACTTTCAACATTGGAATGTGTGGTTTGGGTGGTTACCAATAATACTTTTCCCTGATGGTGTACAGGAGCCAGGTCGATCCCAGTCAATATATAACCAAATCCATCCACATCCTCTTCGGTATACTTTTGAATCTTGTATTCGTACAATACATTTGCTTGAATGTCAAAATCTGTATAATTCGTAGTGTTTGTATCGTATTCGCCTATTTTATCACCCCAATCCGATGTCCCATATTCACGTCTATACAAATCAAAACCGACTGCTCTATCATCTATGATCCAGTTGATCGTGATGACCATATTCTCCGCATCTACCTCCGCTGTCAATTTTACAGATTGGTCCACATCAGGACCGAACTGAGCAAAAATAGAGGCTGAATAGAAAAAGAAAAACAGTACGGTTTTGATTCTGCAATGCATATTTCGTTTTTCTAGAAGGAATAACTTATGCTTCCTCTAATGGCCAATGGTGTGCCCGGAGTAAAGTGCAATTCCTCTACTGATGCGTCTTCATTCAACAATTGAGATTCAGTGGCAAATTGAGCTTCGTTCCATTCTGTATCTGTAATGTTCTCCACCATTAGTCCAAAGGTAATGTCTTTATACCTGTAGCTCACATTTGCATCCAAAACAAAATAACCCAATGCCGTAATCGAAAAATCTTCGTTTGCCGGGCGGTCATTCATGTATCGATACCGTAAACCTCCTGAAAATCCACTGGGATCATTGTATGATAACCCACCGGTAGCGGTCATGTCCGGAGCGAGAGGTATTCTGTTTTCACCTTCTGGATCATTAACGGATTCTGCAACTGTTTTAGTGAAATCTGTATCAAAAAATAGTTTATCTGTAAGTTGGAGCCGCAAAGCTACTTCGATGCCATATCGCTGGGTTTCACCACTTGGCTCCACGATTGCCGCATCTCCAACATAGACAAATTCCTGCTGCAGATACAATTGCCATAGCGCCGAACTAATCCACAATCGACTTGTAGGCTTCCATACAAAACCAAGATCGTTACCAAAAGCGTAAGGTAGAGTTTCCACTCCTTGTTGTGCTACCACTACACGGGTATCATTGGAATGAAATCCTAAGCCTGACTTTAGGAAGATTTGCCAGTTATTGCTTGGGTTGTAAATCAAGTTTAGTTTCGGAGAAACAATTCCTGAACTATTGGATTGTGTACTATAGGCAGTCTGCAAATTATCTACATAATTAAATTCAAACAGATCGAATCGAAGACTTGGATTGATCAGGAAATTTCCAAAATCAAATTTTACATCTGCAAATGCATACATATTGGTTTCGTCGACATTTCCAAATGCCAAACGCTCACGAATTGCTTTACGATTGGTGGTAAAGGATAATTGGTTGTCATTTACATCATCGTATCTCATACCCACTCCACCATTAAACTCCAGATCAAATTGATCAAAACTGTGTGTATTAAAAAGTTGTGCCTGGACTCCGTAAATATTTCGATCTTCAAATTGTTGAATTTGATCACCATTTTCACGATCGTCTAGGAAAAACGTAAAATTCGAGAAGAGTTCGAAATCATAATGAACAAAGTAAGAATTCAATTTTAAGAAGGTATGATTGTCCAGGCTCTTGGTGTATTCGATGGCAGCATTTGTTCGGCTGGTACTTCCTCCCTCCGTATCGTCTACTGCACCGAAACGGTCAATGGTGCCGTTGTCTACCAATCGCTGTGGGATTTGACCTGATGCATCCCATTTGCTCTGAAATCTTGAGAACTGTACGCTAAGTTTGTCACTATTTTGGAAGTTGACAATATATTTACCCATAATATTGAATCTATTGAAATTCTGTGGGCTGTCGAACGGACCGTCGGTTTGTAGATATTCAGTTGCGATGTAGGCCTCTTTATTTGAATTTTCATCGCTGATCAAATCAAACAATCCAAATATTCTCCCCGTATTGAATTGGCCATATTCGATGCCAAATTTACTTTCCGATACTTTGTCTTTTGTTTTAAAGTCAACATATCCGGCTGTATTGAAATTTCCTTGATTGGCGTAATAAGGACCTTTACCAAAATCGATTTCTTCAATGGTTTCAGGAATGACAAAGTGCAGATCGGCGTATCCCTGACCGTGCGCATGGGATACCATGTTGACAGGCATGCCATCAACCGTAAGCGAAATATCGGTACCATGGTCGATGTCAAAACCTCTCAAGAAGATCTGTTCTGCTTTTCCTCCACCAGCATGTTGTCCAATAAATAGCCCCGGTACTGCGCGCAAAACTTGTTGCGAATTGGCGACCGGACGAATTTGCAAGTCAATTTCAGTTACAGTATAAGGAGTCTTTAATTCGTTGGAAATGAAGACTTGATCTAAATTGAAGGATTGTTCTTTCAATTCGTAATTTTGAGAAGATGCAAAGGAAGCAGCATCCAATACCACCAGCAAGGTGCTAAAACCAATATGGCTAACAAATAGGCTGTCTCCTACGGATAAACCTTTACATGTAAAATTACCAGCCAGATCCGTATGCGCATGAATTTCTTGATCCGGGGTATAAAGATATCCTCCAACAATGGGTTCGCCATTTGAGGAAACGTTTCCTTTTAAATCTTGACCAAAGGAAAAAGTTGTGGCCAGTAAGACCAGGCATAAAGAATAAAGAGTTCTCATTAAAAATGTTTTGTGATGTTTTGAAGTCCATGTGCGAATCGATTCAATAGTAGCGGTCATGCTACCTTGAATTGAACATCAAAACGAGTAATAAAAGAGTTTGGAAATTAGAAAAACATAAAATTCTTACTTCGGAGGAGGAGTAGATAAGTTGTCCGAAGATTGATTCGATTTTATCAAGTAAGAATAATATGTTCGTTCTTTGCCTTCATTACTATGAAATCCAGATAGTTCTTGAGAAAATAATTTTAGTTGGTCGAAAGTAAATACTTGAACCTGCTGAGGTTGCTGCTTACCATCTGTCTTTTGTAGCTTGGCTGTCGCTTTTTCGACTTTTTCCAAAACTTTGTGCTGATGATGAATTACTTTTTCACCGAATTTATGTGAATGTACTTTAACCTTTCCTGTGACATATTCCGAACTATGCATAAAAGAATGTCCTATTTCCAGGATCAAATCACTACAAGCCACCATCGTAATTCCAATGGCTAGATAGAGGCAAAAAGATCGATAATATTTAAGTCGTTTATGCAGAGTACTTCTTTACTTAGGTAGTTATAACTTCCAAAGTAAATATAAGTTTGAACTTTTTATGCAGATTTTTTTAAAACAGTAAAAATAAAGCTTGATACAGAGTTATTGTTAGTCACAGTCCAAATCTATTTTGCTTATTGCATCATTATTTGGAAAGCAATTCCCCGAAGGCAACGAGCTTGGAACATACCGATCCAAGTTAGCATCAAATAACCCATTCTCGAGAAAATCGACAAGCTGATCAATTTCCGTATCCGATAGATTCAGTGGTTTGAACTCGCTGGAAAGCATTTCATCAGGCACATTACTGTTTTCTGCAATTGCTATGTTTTTATACTCTACTACTTCACGAAGCGATGAGAAAGAGGCACCATGACCCAAAAAGGTTAGATTTTTTAGATTATACAATTGCGGTGTTTTGAATTTATATTTGTCTTGCTCTTCCTGCGTAAATGAGAATCTTCCCAATTGAGCCGGATCATTTACATCATAATGAATTACCTCATCCGGGTTAAATTCATTCATGCCCAATGCATGAAATTCCATCTTATTCAAGGCAGGACCAGTATGGCAATTAAAACACTCTGCCTTGCCAAAAAATAGAAGCGCACCTTGTTTTTGATTTTCGGTCAGCGCATCTTTTTGCCCTTTGAGATAGTTTTGAAAAGGAGATTGGTTGGCCATTAAAGTTCGTTCGTACGCAGCTATGGCAAGACCCGCTGTAATTAATGAGTATCGTTCGTCTTCATCAATATCACTGAATGCATTGTCGAATAGATCTTTGTATGAATGCTCAATTACCGCGTCTTTATTGATTCCAATTCGATGTACTTCCAGTCCCGCAATTGCCTGAATTTCTAATCCCTCAAATCCTAGGTGATTTTTTGCCTTGGGTGTTTCTGCCGTCCATTGCGCTTCTGTACCTTGGTTGAGGCTCGTAGCTCCAAACTGACCATTCCAAAGCATCAAGGGCTGAAAGGCTCCATTTAATGCTGATGGGGTTCGGATAGGCTGCACGTCACACAATTCCGGGACACAAAGTGTATTTCTCATACGTTCCTCACCCATGAAACCAAAACCCTCACCACCTTCGCCTATTCCCTGCGATGTACCTGCCTGAAAACCTGCAGCAGCATGGTGACAGGAAGCACAGGAATATTCGCCTTTGGTGATGGGAAACTTACCTTCGGTACCAAATGCCGTTTCGTGAAATAGCAGCTTACCAGCTCGATTTTGGCGTCCGTTAATGGATTGTTAGGATCTTGTGGAATTGCCGAGTAATCATTTGAGTTGGGCATTTTGAAAAAATCCAAACCCTGACCAAGTACCGTCAGTGATTCAGTTAATTGAGTGTCTGTAAAATTATCGTTGTTGGAATCTTTTTCACATGATAAAAGAAGTATACATGCGATTATTAGTATATACGTAAATCGTACCATTGTAGTCAATTATGTTAAGAATGTCCTTGAGAAGACAAATATATTTATAATTTCAATAATTGACAATAATGAATGTCAAATTGCCAAATGCTTGACCAAAATTGATCCAACAGAGAGTATTTCTCAGGGGAAACCCTTGATTTTCGTCTTAAAAAGTCCCGTTGTGGGAGAAGCTTGAGTCTTATTTTAGTGTGGATGGTATTGTAAAAAGACTAATAGAAACAATAGCTCCGTCTTGTAAGATTGTTTCTTCTGTCTCCGAAATTGAAATTACTTTGGTTTGGAAACCATTTTTTTCCATCCCACTCGTATCAAAACCAGCAACGCAATGAATAGAAGGATGAAATACGAAAAAGGAATGATCGTAATTGCAAAAATGTGGGTTTTCTCCATGATCCACATGAATATAATCACTGCGGCCAGGATTAATAATAACCCTCCCAACTTGTCAAAACCTGGGATGTCATCAAAGCTTATATTTCTGCGTACCAGCCATAACGTGAGTGCCATACTTAAGATGGGTAGAATTTGGGTGAAAATGTTCGTTTCAAGTATGGGTTGTCTTTCAAAAAGAAAAAGATAGACATTCAAGGTAATGGCAAAGATGCCAGGAATGGCAGTAACATAAACGAGTACGGTATAAAGCTCTTTCCATGGGCTTCTAATTCCTTCATTCTTGCCAAATATTGATGCGAGCAAAGCGGTCAACGGAACAGCCACATATAAAAAGCAAAGAACGGAGGGGTTGTCGGAAAGTGCCTTGAGGAATTCACCAAGTGTCATATGATTATTTCTTCAGTTGATTCAAATATAGAAGTAATTTGACAATGCAGAAGAAAAGGTTGGGGTATAAAGCGCTCAATAAAGCTCGCTTTTTTAGTAAGTATTGACATTGTATTTTGCATTGGCATGAAGTGAATACTATGGAGGATTTTGAGACTTGCCGTTGATTTTTAATGCTTTTCTCAATAAGAGCAAAATATTTAACTGTATGTGCGTTTTCCAAAAGGAGATTTTCCTGATGCAAAATTTAGTACAATATTTTTTAATGGATTGTAAATGAAGGTGTTAATTCTGATAAATATTAGGGAATTAAAGTAAAAAAGTCTTCAAATATTTTCTTTATTCACTTTTATTGCGAAATTTGCCTCGCTTTTGAAAAAAGAGCATCCTTTTGTTCATAACTATTTAAAAACCAAATAATTAATGAGAAAAGCAGATTTGGTAGCTACAATTTCAGAGAAGACAGGAGTTCCTAAAGTAGACGTATTGGTAACGTTGGAAATGTTCTTCAAAGAAGTAAAAAATTCTCTTGCCGAGGGCGAGAACGTATATATAAGAGGCTTCGGGTCATTTGTAATCAAGAAAAGAGCAAAGAAGATTGGCCGACACATTAAGAAAAACGAAGCAATTGAGATTCCAGAACACTTTATTCCTTCATTTAAGCCAGCAAAAATCTTTGTAGAGCAGGTGAAAGAAAATGTCAAGGAATTACCTTCAGATAGTGAAAGTTAATAAACGGGCCTGCTAAAGTTGATTGGAATGAAGCTTAATCGTAATCAGTCAATTTTAATAGGAAGTATGATTATTTTGTTTTGTGCAATCTATTTTGGATTGCCGACAAAACCTAAAGAGCAACGAGATTTGGAAATGTCCAGATCTGCGAATATTGAAGCAACGGGTATTCAAAACATTGTAATGGAGTCCAAAAAGACCCTGTCCAAAGATGAATTGAATGTCATTGAGGCCATGCAAACGGAATATCAAAGTGCCACTACCCAGGAAGCAAAAGTTGATAAGGCTAAGAACCTGGCTTCAAAGTGGTATGAATTTGGTTCTCCAATCGTCTCTGGTTACTACGCTGAAGAAGTAGCTAAGATGGAGGAAAGCAGAGAAGCATGGTCTATAGCCGGGACTACATATTCGATCGGAATAAAAAGCAGCACTTCTCAAAAGTATATTCAATATGCCAAGGGAAGAGCAGTTAATGCGTTTGAAACGGCAATCACCATGAGTGATGACAACATTTCAGATCGTATAAATCTTGCGTTGATCTATGTGGATCACCCGGATAAAAATCCGATGCAAGGGATTCAAATGTTGTTTAAATTGAACGAAAATTATCCTGAAAACGTTCAGGTTTTGAATCAACTGGGTAGATTGGGAATTCAGACCAATCAATTCGACAAAGCGATTCAACGATTAAAGAAAGCACTCTCTTTAGAACCCAATAATAACAACTCTATTTGTTTGATTGCTCAAGCGTATGCAGGATCAGGGCAGATCGAACTGGCAAAGGAGTTTCAAGATAAATGTAAGAAGTAAATTATTTAATTTTAAAATTTAAAATA
>JBCCVV010000303.1:0-7437 GCA_039194925.1 Bacteroidota bacterium | reverse complement strand
CCTCGATTGCGGTAATAACCTTTGAAAATACTTACTGTGCTTTCCATCTCTAAGCGAAAATTACAAACTTCAAAGAAATTCAAGCTCTTAGAATAAAAACAGGCCGGTTGCCACATTGAGCAACCAGCCTATTTTACATCAATTAATTAGATCAATTGATCATTTATTTAGTATGTCTATCAGCTTAGAATGAATATCTCACAGAAGCATTCCACGTCAATCCTTTTCCGAAAATAACTGAATTATTTACGTTTACACCGTTCCAGTTTTCTTCAGCAACCTCAGAAGCATGGATGTTTGATCTAGAGTAAGAAATGTACGTATTGTCCAATACGTTGTATACGTTCAATCTAAATCTGATCACATCTTCGTTTGCTAGCGTCCATCTGTAAGATACACCTGCATCAAGAACTCCGAAAGAAGGAATCTCTACTGTTCCAAGGTTATCTTCCTCTCTAAAGATATTGTCCGTAGCATTTACACGAGCGTAGTTATTGTCATAAAAGTTATAGTCTGCATCGAACTTCAAGCTGCTTGTAACTCTATAATCCATTCCTAAACCAAATGAAGTCTGTGCCGAACCTCCAACTTTAGCACCGTCCAAGTATAACTCCTCAGTAGATGAAATCAAGGTTTGCTCATCGTCAAAGATATCAAGACTTGCGTTGTCATTGTATGACCAATCACCTAGTGAACCATACGCCTTAAGAGTTATCTTATCAGTGGCTCTATATTGGATGTCTAATTCAACTCCTTGGTGCAATTGATTGATTCCAGCTATGTTAGAGAATCCACCATTTACCAATTCTACATCATTACCATTTTGATCTTGCACGATCTCACCTGGCTGAATTGTTCTTGTATCGAATCTATTGTTCCACTCTGTACGGTAAACATTGAAGTTAGCCTGAATATTTCCAGTTGTCAATTTGTATCCTGCCTCAAGACCAAAGATATCTTCATTGGTAGCAACTTCGTTCAAATCATTTCTAAAGTTAAGGAACAAGTTATCATGGAAAGGCTGTCTTGAATAAATACCTGCGTTGATGTATGCACTACTTTGATCTGTAAGACTATAGCTTGCTCCCCCTTTCAAGTTGTATCCAATGTTTGAAACTCTTTCTGATTCCTCTTCCGCTTCAATGTAGTTGAACCTGTCCCATCTTATGTGAGACTGATTTGATACAGCACCCTGAACGTAGGCAGAAATTGACTCATTTGCATACTCTAACTGAGTAAACAATCCACCGTAAGAGATTCTCTCACTGTAGTCGTAGTTGATTCTTTGGCCTTCATCAGCAAAACCAGAAACTGCTGACCATGGATTAGCCTTGAAGGTCTCATTAGCTACATAGCCATTCGGGAATTGCTCATTGTTATCCACCTCAAATCCATTTAATCCAAGAAGATTGATGATTTGTCTGAAGTGATCACCTTTGTATGTTCTTAAATCAGCACCGATACTCCAGTTGAGGTTTTCATTAATCTGAAGGTCGTATGTTGATACGATTCCGTACCATTGGTGGTTGTTTACAGAACCTCTAATTAAGTATCCTCTAGGATCTTTTGCGAAAGAACCAATTCCGTCAGTAACAGTTTCGTTTACAGCTACAGTTGCGTCCCAATCTTTTTGTCCATCTTCTCCAACAACAGCTCTTCCTCCGTATCCACCGGTTCCACCTCCCCGGCCCCAAGAGCCATAGAATACCGTACTTAAGCTAGACTTCTCGTTGATATTGAATGTCCAATCCAAATTCGCTACTGGCTTGTGGTAGTAGTTTCTTCTTTCTGTTAAGTAATCTCCATTTCCAAACTCGCCCCAGTTACCATTTATTCTTCTGTTGATGTTATTTGGATCACCATCTACGAAGTGATCTGATACTCTCTGGCTAAAGTTTTGATCGTGCCATTGTGGAGCACCTGTAACCAAAAAGTTCAGCGAGTTTCTATCGTTAATTTTGTAACCCATTGACAAGAAATAGTTCTGTCCTTGACCACGCGTACCATCAGCATATCCGTCTCCTTGCCAGTGTGTGAATAACAATGAAATTCCGAATTTGTCATTCATCATACCTGTATTGTAAGCCACAGTTCCTTTCACGAAAGCATCGTTTCCAACTGTAAGACCAGCAAAACCACCTTGCTCTTGCTCAGTAGCCTTCATAATGATGTTCGTAGTACCACCAACTGAAGAAATCGCCAACTTAGAAGAACCCAGTCCTCTCTGAATTTGAACTGCCGTTGCGATATCAGCCATACCAGACCAGTTTGACCAGTACATTCTACCATCTTCCATACCGTTGATAGGCTGTCCGTTCAACAAGAATGCGGTATTTGTTTGATCAAATCCTCTGGTAAATACCTGACCATCACCAAATCCTCCATTCTGATTTGCAACGAAGATAGATGGTGTGTTCTTCATAATTTCTGGAAATTCAGTATTTCCTCCACTCTTCTCCAAAATAGTAGTTCTTGAAATAGTAGATACGGCAACAGGCGTTCTTCTGTCCTGAACAATATCCATTACTCCAGTGATTACCACTTCTTCAAGTCCTTCCATCCCTTGTCTCAAGCTGACACTTCCGGTGGGTCCGGTACATCCCGGAACATCCAATACAATCGTTTGATATCCTAAATAAGAAATTTCAATTTGGCAATCTCCTCCATCGTTTTTTTCAAGAGAAAAATTACCATCTACATCTGTAATTGTACCAATTGTGGTTCCTTTAATCATGACAGAAGCTCCGATTAATGGATCCCCGCCATCTACATCTGTCACTGTACCAGTGATTTGAGCTTGTGCGGCAAAGACCATAAGAGCCATTGCGAAAATTAAGTAAAGTTTTTTCATGTGTGAAGTTTAATGTTTTACCCGACAAAAGTAGTCAATACATTCTCATATATGAAAAGTTCATATAAATAATTTGTTAATAAATTATTAGCCAATTCTTTACACAAATTTTGAAAGAATTCAATTAGCGTGATAAATTAAAAATTTAATTCGGCTTAATACGACTAAGACAGAATAATCAATAAAATATCATATAATTATTTGTTCTAATAGGTGCGGAGTCCAGTAACGTAAAAATGCCTATTCTTCTAATTGGAGGATTAGATTCTTGCTATTTTCAAAGATAGCATCCATTTTGGAAGACGATTGGCCCGCAAAAATGGCCATTTCGCAAGACTTCAGAATAGTGAGGTATTGATCTATATGCACCTGATCTACGGAATTTTCCTTGAGTGTACTTGCAATTTTCTCTTTTTGAAAATCTGTATTTTTCATTCCAAATTTATTGCCTAGATATCTGTTCATCGTGAGCGAAATCTCTTCATAGAATTTTCGGTTTTCACCTTGATCCAGGAATGACTTGGCAACTTCCAACTGACTAGTAGCAAGTTGCATTGCTTTTCTTCTACGCTTTTCTTCCGGATCCAGATTATCGATTTGAATCAGTCTGTACTTTTGATATCCCATTCCAATAAATCCAAGTATGCCCAAAGCAAAGCTCGTCCACCAAAAGGAATCAAAAAAAGAGAGGGAAAACGTAGAATAAGATTTATTACTCCCTCTATCCGGCAACAATGTCTGGGTAATAGAAACATCTCTATCATCCCTGGTAACCGATCTGGTCCCCTTTGCAACATTCACTCGAAACTCCTGAGGCATCAATGTTACATAATCATTGCTGTCTATATCGAAATATGTAAATTCAGGACGTATTATATACCTACCTGGTTTTTTCGGCACAATAAGGTATTCGATTTGCTTGTAATTACTCACTACACCTCCTCGAGAAGTATCTTCATCACGGATTACATTAGGGTCGTAGTATTCCATATTCTCCATCTCTGGTTGATTGGGTGCCGAAAACGTTTTACCATCTCCTGTACCACGTACTTCCATTTTGATCACAAAGGCATCATCGGTGGTTATTTTTTTCGTGTTGATTGATGGAGACATGTCGTATTTTCCCACTGCACCGGAAAAGCTGATCGGCGCAGGTTGCGGCGGGTCTTTTACCAATAATTTTAACGCATTAGTCGACACTCGTTTTTTCCGGGTCGGTACTGATGAGAAAAAGCCTCCTCTTTTTTTGGCTCCAGGTATGGGAATGGCAAGAGTTACAATTACCGGCTCAAAATCAAATTGTCCAGTACGCTGTGGGAAGAGCGCAACTTTCTTAATTACCTTGGTATAGAATTCCTTACCATCGATAATTTCACGAGAAACAGATGCCCGATAATTCCCTAACTCCTGAGAAAAGAAACCTTCATATTCCGGTTCATTCAATAAATCATAACCATTAACGTCTTGTTGTGTGTACAATTTGTACTCCAGCGTTATTTGCTGCCCGAGAATAGCATCCAGTGAAGATGCTTCCATTTTTACATAGGTTTCCTTATCTCCTTCAGAAATTGAGCTGGCAGCGGTTCCTTTGATCACTTCAATTGTCAATGCCTTGGTTCTATATAATTTTCCATTTACCTTAATCGAGGCGGAAGGAATTGTATGTCTACCTAATTTAGGTGCAAAAAGGGTATATTCGAAAGACATGGACTGAGACATGGCACCATTAACGATGCTCATCGATGTCTGCTGACTGGGACCACTCACAACTTCAAATGGCGAAAAATTGGGAGGAGAAAAATTTGTACCTTTTGCCCCACTCAACGAGAACCGTACCGTAAACGCTGAGTTTTGCAATGTTTTCGATACATCTGCAGAAGCCTCGAATCTCTGACAGAAGGAAAAGTGGATTGTTATCACCATCCACATCGCAACTAAACCCCATTTTAAAGACCTATTCATCCGTTGCACTATTTCTTAGATTCTTTTGATCTTTCTTTTTTTCTTTTTGGTTTTGCTGTCACCTTTCTTTTCCCTTGGTTCGTACGGTCTGTTGGGAAAACTGAATTCGAAAATTCCGGACTGAGAAGGGGGTTGTTCAATGATTCCCTCAGGATTGGGGAGTACCACTACGCTCATGGGTTCGGTTTCTAGTGTTCCCTCTTCCGTTTCTAAATACGCCGGTGGTATGAACACTTCGCCAATTTCTTCCAAATAAATATTGTAGGAATAAGAAGCTCTTTGAGTAACGGCACCATTTACCATTGAAAATGAGGACGAACTATTGGGTCCACTGACTACATTTAATTTATCCAAATTGGGAGACTCAAACTGTCCGGAAATATTATTCGCCACGAAAGATACCTGCAACATATTTCCGGCTAAAACCGTATCACTACTTACTTCCAAATAAAAACCATCTTCCTGACCAAAGACGATTCCCATATTCAAACAAATCGCCAATAAGATCATTCCTATATTCTTCATATCAGTTCTTTTTTGAATTACCAATCCTTTTTCGGTTTTTTAGAATTCCCCTTCATCTTACGGAGCTTTTCCTGTACTTTTTTCTCCTCATTTTCGATAATCTCCAACAATTTTCGCGCATCTTCTTTATCCAAATCTTTCTTTTCCGTCTCTTCTGCGTTTTGCGGTTGCTCTTGTTCTTGCTGAGATTGGTCTTCTTGCTGTTGTTGTTGCTCCTGCTGCTGTTGTTGTTGCTCTTGTTGTTCTTGCTGCTCCTGGTTTTCGTTTTGATCTTGCTGCTGCTGTTGCTGTTGTTGTTGCTGCTGTTGGACTTGCAACATTTTTTTCGCCATCATCAAATTTTCCTTGGCATAAATATCATCTTTGTTATAATTCAGAGCGGATTTGTACGCATTGATACTCTCCTGAAATTTCTGATTTCGAAAATGAGTATTGCCAAGATTGTAATATGCTTTTGATTTAACCTCAGGATCATCGCTGATAGCAGCCGCATTTGAAAATTGATTGATCGCCTCTTCGTATCGTTCCTGAGCAGCTAGACTGTTCCCAAGATTAAAAGTAGCTTTTCCACTATCGTCCTTTGCTTTCGCTTTTCGATAGTTCTCCTCTGCCAAATCGTACTGTTCCTTCTTATACTTGTCATCCCCCTCCATGAGCAATTTGTGCGCCGATTGCCCTAATCCAGCACTACATGTTAATAACAATATCAATACAATCAATACATTACTTCTCATCTTGAATTATTTATCCACCAGTAACTACAAAGCCATACATCTAACAATATCGTCGCCATGTAGTTTGTCATCATTTTTGACCAAAATACCGCCAAAATGAATATTCATCTATCTTCTAGCCTAACAGGCTTTTTATTTGAATTAATATTCTAGCCGTGTATTTACTATCGCCGATTAATTCAACAATCATTTCCTTAAGATGTTGCTCTACGCTCGAATATTCACAAATTCAGTTTACTCCTACAATTCAATAACGCTACAATTCAACAACTCTACAATTCAACAACTCTACAATTCAACAACTGAACAACTCAACAACTGAGCAACTGAGCAACTGAGCAACTAAAAAAACTAAAACAACCTCCTCAACCCATTCGGCAATACCCACTCCAACAACAAAATTAAAAATCCAATTCCCAAAAACCATTGAAAATAACTGTTGTATTCGGAAAAAGATTTTTGTTCTACTTCTCTTTTTTGCAATCGACTCAATCGATCTTTGAGATCCATGATCCCCTCTTCTCCTTGATTCACCAAATAAAATTCCCCACCGCCATTTCGCGCTATATCCTGCAGATTTGGAATATTCAGCCTACTCATCACCGGGGCACCTTCATCATCCTTCTTAAATTCTGTTCTTCCTCTATTCACGAATGGAATATAAGCTCCGGTCTCCGTACCTACACCAACGGTATAAATAACTAATCCGGCATCTGCTCCTTCTTTGGCCATCTCAATTGCCTCTGCATCATGATCTTCACCGTCAGATATAATGATTAATGCGCGCTGATGATCCACGCCCTCCTCGTACGCACGCATGGCAAGATCAATAGCTTCATCTATCGCAGTTCCCTGAGTACCTGCCAGATTAGGATTTGCACTTTTTACAAATAATTCTGCAGCAGCGTAGTCATTTGTAAGGGGCATTTGTAAATACGCATCTCCGGCAAAATAGATCAACCCTACCCGATCTCCTTTAAGATTTTGAATCAGCTTTTCGGTGAATCTTTTGGCACGTTCCAATCTCGAAGGAGAAATATCTTGTGCCATCATGCTCTGTGAAATATCAAAGGCAATAAATACATCTGCACTTTGTGCCTTGATCTTTTCTTTTTTAGTTCCCCACTGTGGATTTGAAGCTGCAAAAAGCACAAATAACAGACCTAACAGAAATAAGATATTCTTTGTCCATATACGCCTGATGCTAGAATCTGGCATCAATCGTTCTACCAGTGCCGGATCACCAACTTTTTCAATTCTTCTTTTTCGCCATAGAATAACGCCATACATCACAAGCAAAAGCAACGGCACGATCACCAACCAAAATAAAAATGATATTTCTTCAAATCTAAACACTAATCCAGT
>JBCCVV010000302.1:0-7471 GCA_039194925.1 Bacteroidota bacterium | reverse complement strand
GGAAGAGCAAAACGGTCCCGGTAATGTTACCGGAGCTGTAGATTGTATGAGCGACAACCTTACTTTGGACATGGGAGAATGGGAGCTTTTTGTCACTTCCAATATTCCGGCCTTTGTGGTATTTAACTGGGAATTTTGTGGTGTTCAAGGCACATTTTCCCGATTTCATCCTGGAGGAGGAGCCGAAATCAATTTCACCTCAATCTTTATACCCTGTTAAGATATCAAATCAATTGAAAAGAGCTTCTCGATACTTCGGGAAGCTTTTTTTTCTTCCATTTTACTCATACCAGACTCGAAGCCATTGATCACATTTTCTTTAGTCGATGCAAACAAAATATTAACAAACACCGTTCTATATAAGAGAGGCATTAATACAGTAGTTAATTTCAAATTGCTTAAAATCAAACAATAACGCTAATCGTAATTGTCATGAGAAACGTAGTTATACATTTTACTATACTTTTAATGCTCCTGTTCACGTCCTGCCAAGAGGATGAAACGCTACAAGAAAGTACCTTAGTCCAATCGGAAAACACCTTCATCCGAGTGACGGAATCCGAAAATCACATTTTAATTCGGGTAGAATCACTTTCCGATTTCACGGATAATCGTAATGGAGATGTCAATCAAACTGATTATTGCAATATCTCATTTGACATCAACAACAACGGAACAATTGACTCCGATATTGATTTTGGCTATGAATCTCCGACCAAGCACTATGACATTTGTAGTTATTATTTCCTTGAAAACGACGCTATTACACATTGCGGCGGACATGCAACTGAAGCCATTTTTTCAGAGAGTTTCACCACTTCAGCCGCAAGTTCAGAGCCTCATATGATCTGGGAGCTAAGCATTCCTAAAGAAGAATTAAACAACACTCGTACTCTTGCTTTTACCGTTAAAACCATAGACAAAGGAGAGTTCAATACCCACCCACCAATCTCTAAAAAAAGTAATCCAGTCTTATTTACATTTAAAGAAACGTTGAAATTTGAATGGTAAATGGATACACAAATTCGCCGTTAAGGATAGATTAGGAATCACACTATTAAAAGGATTCAAATGTTAAAAGTAAAGCGTTATAGATTTATTTGCGAATGTCCTAAACAAGGCAAATTCAAAAGTGCGTTGTAAATTATCTTTAAAATCTTAGTTTAAGCCGTATATTTGGGTAAACAGTCGATCCCATAGAAACAGAGAATACGATTTGAGGTTTTGGTAGGTTGAGTAAAGTACTCAAATGTATCGTAGTAAATAGGTGGTAATTTATTCAAAAAAAATATTTATTTATCCGGTCTGAACATTTGCTTCAGCAGCGCCTTTTATTTACTACACTCCCTTTAGCACTCTATTTTTTGAGCAACAATTCCAAATCACCCTTTAAATCAGTTTTTAAATTATAGATTAACAAATGAAGAAATTAGGTCTGCTATTTTTAGTATTGTTTTTAGGTTCATCACTCCAAGCCCAGGATTCATTGAATATGAAGAAAATGGCTGTGTTGGGAGGCATGGGTGTCGAATACAATGATATTTGGGGGTATCGAATGGGTACAAAGGAATACGGGGTTATTGGTAGCAACAGCGCAATCAATATTGTAGATGTTACAGAATGCGGAAATCCAACCCTAGTCCATCAATGGATCGATGGCAGCAGCGTAATTTGGAGAGACATCAAGGACTATGACGATTACATCTATGCCGTATGCGATGGTGGCGCTTGTCAGGAAGGTCTTCAGGTCATAAATAAAAATACATTTGCCCAATCGCAAAGTTTAACTCATTTCAGAAGTGCCCATAATATTTTTATTGAAAAAGAATCAGGCAGACTTTACGTTGTGGGGTCCAATACAAATGGCCATGGCGTCATAATATTTGATCTTAAAACTGATCCGGGGAATCCTACCCTTTTGAAAAATCTAAACTTTAGAGACCTGCAAAATGACCCAAGTGGAAATTATTATGTACATGACATTTATGTATTAAATGATACCGCCTATTGCTCTCATGGATATGCCGGTTATCGGATTTGGGACATGACGGATGTAAATAATGTAACGCTTGTTGCGGAACTTGATGACTCCAACGGATACAACCACAGCAGTTGGAGACATGCATACGAACCTTACGTGTATGTAGCAGAAGAAGTTCCCATTGGAAAACCGATCTACGTTTATGATCTTTCAGACATTACAGAGCCATTTACCACCTATTCGTTCAAAGATCCGTTGGAAGCTCCCAACCATAATAACAACAGACCACACAATCCATTTGTATTGAGAAACCGGTTGTACATATCCTATTACCACGATGGTGTTCAAGTGTACGACATTTCGAATCCGGAACTTCCGGAGAGAATCGCGTACTACGACACCTATCTCAATAATAATGGCAATGGATATAGTGGTTATCAGGGAGCATGGGGCGTATATCCTTATCTTCCTTCCGGATGCATTATTGCTTCAGACATCTCCTCGGGTTTAAATACGTTGGAATTAACCATTACACCGGATGCAGACAATGTTATGCCTTCGAATGATATCGTTATTGATAGTGAAGAAAAAGGCATTGTCTTCCGGACACCGGACGAGCAATATATTCGTGTCAAAATTAATCTTGAAGTAGAATTGGATACTGTCCAACTTAGCGGAATGCCAGACCAGCGCGTAGAATTTGGCAACTCCAATCTAAAATTTAGTGCACACGCCAACGGGGTCATCCTTAAAAACCCGAACGGAGATTATTACAAATTGGCTGTGGAAAATGACGGTACTATTTTGATTGAAGCCGTGCCCACTCTACCTTCAGATGCAATGGTATTAAAGGATGAAGACCTTTGTTTCGCAAATATTAGATCTGGCATGAAATTGACTTCAGAGAACGGAACTTGCTATCTCTATACGCTTGGTGAAAATGGTGTTGAAGAAGTAAACAATATCAGTTGCGATTGATTTCGGCTTATCTTTTCAATTCTGATGTACGGACCGGTATTTCTTCTAGGAAGGGCTAAACAATCTTATCCGCGCAGCAGGAACTGGCAAATGCTTCCGGTTTTGCTTTAAATATAAAGCCCATTCCTAAAATATACCCCATTGCCTCTTTCAAAGCGACATTGGACGGAAATTCGGGATCCGTATTAATATCAGCATGTACTTCCAATTCAATGTTGTATTTATCCAACAAATCACACAACGAATACGCCACTTGAACCGATCTCGCCACTTCGGAGATCATTCTCTCTTTTATCCCAATATTTTGTTTTTTGCTATCGGAAGAAACAAACATAAACCCGCCTTTCTTTTCCCTTAGAAATACAATAACCGTTGCATATTCCACAATTCCACCCTTGACCTGACTGTCAGATCCTATACAGACCTTAAGCCTGTTGCCTTCCCTTCTTTCTCGGATCAAAACATTTTCTACAGATTGTAAAAGGTCACTTCCCAATTGGTCACCGTTCAATCTCCTCCAATTAAATTGCATTTCCATATATCTATTTTTAAGGTGATTTGGTTAATGTACAACACTTTAGCTACAATACATAGAAAAAAATTATATATGTTATTTTATTAACGTTAATCTGCAGTTTCCTTAACCTTATTGCAGAACCAAAGCATTACTAACGCGAAGAATCGATAAATCACCAGCACCACCAATTCGCATTCAACACTCTAAATCAAAACAATTAAGCCTTATCAATTGCCCATCATAAATTATCCATTGTCAATTATCAATTATCAATTACACCCATCTTCTGTAAAATGCTTGATTGACTTCTCTTTTTCAAACCGTTCTGCATTATAATGTTTCGACTCTCCTTTGGGAATGGTCAAACTCACAAATGAACTACCTTTGAGCAGTTTAGCGGCATACACGATCTGCCCAATATGGTACGGGTAATGACAAATCTGACGGATAATCGCATCATGAACCGTAGTGCCCATATTTCGAATATAAATGGTGCGTTCCAGGTCCCCATTTTCCAGCTCATCCAAGGTCTTAAAAAGTCTGTCCCATCCGTTATTCCAATATTCCATCAATTCCTTTTTTCCAGAAAATCGATCGATAAACTCCTCATCGCGATTGCGCCATTCTTTTTCTCCATCTTCTTCAAAAATATTGGTCCATCTGCTTAGCATATTTCCAGCAATATGTTTCATGATGACAGCAATGCTATTCGACCCTTCCTCTAATTCTACAAATAGAGCGGTATCATCCAATTGGTCTAATGATTTCTCCGCTAGGGATTTGTAATAATCAAACTGCTTTTTAAAAACTTCTATCCTGTCCATATTATGAACCTATATTTCATCTGTAAAACGAATATCAAACCGCTAATGCATCAAATAGAACTTCTACAACATGTTTTGCCCTTATATTGGTTCCATCCAGAATTTGATGGCGACAACTGGTTCCGCTGGCAACAACCACATCCGTTGGTTTCATCTGTCGTATCGATGGAAAAAGCACCAATTCTCCTATTTGCATACTCACCTCGTAATGCTCTTTTTCATATCCAAATGATCCCGCCATGCCACAGCATCCAGAAGGTATCATCTCCACTACGTAATTCTCTGGGATGGAAAGTAACCATAATGCCTCTTCGATATTGGTCAATGCCTTTTGGTGACAATGTCCATGGAGTTTTATCGATTTTTCTTCGGTATGAAAGTGATCTTTGGTGATCGTACCATTCTGGATTTCTGCATGTAAAAAAGACTCTATCGTAAAAACATTTTCGGCCAGTTGTGCAGCTTTTGCTTTCCACTCTTCACTTACGAGTCTTGGGTATTCATCTTTGAAGGTTAAAATAGCCGATGGTTCGAAACCGATTAGGGGGCTCTCTTCAGTGACGATATCGCAAAAAACAGATACATTTTGATGTGCTAAAGTTACTGCCTTATCCAGCAATCCTTTTGAAATAGCAGCCCGTCCACTTTCTGCATGTTCTATAATTCGAACATCATATCCTAATGAAAAAAGCAAACCCAGTCCCTTCTCCCCTACTGTAGCGTCATTGTAGTTCGTGAATTCATCCACAAAAAGATAAACCTTCTTGACCTTAGGTCTATGAGAATATTCGTTCTTTTTTATTGAAAAAATGGATCGCAAAGATCGTTTATTGATCAGCGGCAAAGAACGTTTTGGATGAACTCCCATTGCCTTTTTCAGCAAACTACCAGTCCATGTGTTTTTTAAAAATGTATTGGAAATCGTACTTATCCTATATCCCAATGCATTGAGCTGTTGAAAATTGCTGAAGATCCTGGATCTCAAAGGTATTCCATTCTTTTTTTGAAAGTGATGTAAAAATTCGGCCTTCATTGTACTCATATCTACATTGGACGGACACTCTGAAGTACAACCCTTGCAAGAGAGACACAAGTCCATTACTTCTTTCAATTCGCTGCTGTCCCATGCATTTTCTGAAGTCGGTCGGGTTAGGATTTCCCTTAACGTATTGGCGCGAGCGCGAGTGGTATCTTTTTCATTTCGGGTAGCCATATAGCTCGGACACATCGTACCTCCAGAAAACGATAATTTCCTGCAATCACCTGATCCATTGCATTTTTCCGCGGCTCTTAGTACTCCACCTGAGGCAGAAAAATCAAATACCGTATCATATGATTTTTCCTCGTGCTTCTCATCAAATCGCAAGTCCTCAGTAATAGGTTTCGCATTTACAATCTTCCCCGGATTAAGAATGTCTTTCGGGTCCCAAATCGATTTCAATTCACAAAAAACAGCATAAATTTCCTCTCCATACTGCGCTTTGATAAAAGGGGCACGCACCCGACCATCTCCATGTTCACCACTTAAAGATCCTCGGTATTTTTTGACCAATTGGGCGGATGCATCGCTTATCCTGAAAAATAGCTCACGGTCATCTTCCTTCTTCAAATCCAACAATGGTCGCAAATGAATTTCTCCTGCTCCGGCATGAGCATAATAAACCGACTTTTGTCCAAAGTTCTCCATCATTTTATTGAACTCTTGGATATACGTACTCAAATCTTCAATCGCCACTGCCGTATCCTCAATACAAGCAACTGCTTTTTTATCTCCTGGCAAATTGGCCAGCAATCCTAATCCTGCTTTTCGTAAATTCCAGACTCGGTCAATATTTTCTTCAACGATACTGTAATCAAAATAAACTTGAGCATCCAACAATGCATCCAAAAGCATTTTGACCTTAGCAAGAGCTTTTTCTTTTTCATGATCCACAAAAGAAACGAGCAAAACTGCTTCCGGGTCTCCCTTCAGAAAAAAGCGATCCTTTCGATACATGATTTGATCTTTTGTACAATCCAAAATGGTCTTATCCATCAATTCACAGGCAAAAGGAGCATAATTCATAATTTGAGGAATGGCTTCCATACTTCGAAACACGTTATCAAATTGCAAGGCCACCAACACTTCATTCGGAGGAGGCACATCAACCAATCCAACTTCGATTTCAGTCACAAAAGCAAGCGTACCTTCACTTCCACAAATCAACTTGCACACATTGATATCTTCTTTATCTTCAAAAAAAACATTTGAATTTAAAATAGCATCTAATGCATATCCAGTATTTCGTCTTTTAATTGAAGGTTTTGGATATTCATTTTTTATCTTTTTTTGTAATTTTCTGTTTTTCAGTGTATTGTGCAAGTGGCGATAAACTTTTCCTTCAAGAGAGTTCAGCTTACATTTGTTCTCAAATTCTGACTTGGACATCTTCTTAAAAACAGCTTTACTTCCATCGCTCAATACAGCTTTTAATTGAACTACATGATCACGCATGTTTCCAAAAACAATAGATGTTGTACCACACGAATTATTCCCAACCATACCCCCAACCATGGCTCGATTGGCCGTAGAGGTATTAGGCCCCAACATTAGACCATAGGATGTTAACCTGTAATTCAATTCATCACGAATTACTCCTGGCTGTACTGTGACCGTCTTGGAAATTTCATTGATCTCTAATACTTCCACCATATATTTTGATACATCCACAACCAATCCCTCTCCCACACATTGACCCGCAAGGGATGTACCTCCAGCTCTTGGAATAATCGGTATAGAATATTGATGACAAAACTTTACAATGGTGACTACGTCATCAGCATCTCTTGGATAAGCGACTCCCAGGGGTAACTCTCTATATACCGAAGCATCTGTGGCATATAAAATCTTATGAAGATGATCGGTCAAAAGCTCACCCTTGATTGCAAGCGATAATTCCTCCAAGCCTGTTGTACTCATACAATCAAATCTAAGTCTTATTACTGGATTTTATTAAAAGTCAAGTTCATTTTCACAATCACAGCCTTACTTATGCCCCATTTTAAATGTCGGTAATTAGAAAACTTGATGTTCCAATACCTATTCTTCCGAACTACTTCGTTTATATTTACATCTAAAGGTATGAAAACCGATAGAAGCATGAATATAGGTTTTGACGCAAAAAGATTTTT
>JBCCVV010000301.1:0-7525 GCA_039194925.1 Bacteroidota bacterium | reverse complement strand
TACGTATCAAATGAAAATGAAAAAATTAACCGTATTGATCTTTTGTTTGCTCACTACAATCCTCACATACGCCACCAATGTAAAAGTTGAAAACATTCGTGTACTCGACAGAAAAGGCGTCCTGCAAACACCTTTATGTGTCAATTTTGATTTAAAATGGGAAAATGCCTGGAATAATGACAAAAATCACGATGCCATTTGGGTATTCATGAAATTTAATTACCCTTGGGATAGCCGTGTAGTTTTAAAAAAAAGCGGGCACAAAGTCCTGCAAAATCGTATAAAAGGCTCTCCAAATCCAACCATTGAGGTAAGCGATGATGGATTGGGCTTTTTTATTTATCCTTCTGCCAACTATCGCGGCGACCAAAATTTTAAATTGCAAATATTGATTGATACTACCGGTCAAAAAATAGGATATCAAAAAATTACCGGATTAACCGTTCATGCCCTTGAAATGGTTCATATTCCTAAAGGAAGCTTCACTTTGGGAAGCCCGGATGAAGCCGCGATTAAAAGGTCCTCCTTGTATAAAAGTGATGCCTCGGGAGAACCCAACGGATTAATAACCATAAATTCGGAAGCGGAGATCGAAGTAGCTGCCAAAGATGGTGCATTATACTATTGGAGCGAAAATGAAGTATACAATGGAGATCAAAAGGGTCCTATTCCGGATGAATTCCCAAAAGGATTTGATCCATTCTACATTATGAAGTACGAACTTACCCAAGGACAATACGCAGATTTTTTGAATAGTATTCGTGAAGGCTGGTCTTTTCAAAGAGCACCAATAGGCGGCAAGAAATATTATGAGAAAAGAGGCAGCATCATACTTTCGAACGATAAATATGTTGCCAAAAGTCCAAACCGTCCCATGAATTTTGTGAGTTTCATGGATGCACTTGCCTATTCTGATTGGGCCGGGCTACGGCCTATTACCGAACTGGAATATGAAAAAGCAGCACGCGGTCCGTCACAACCCATCGATGCAGAATTTGTTTGGGGAACCAATGATTACGATCAGATGGAACGATATGTGGATAAGGACTTCGAACTTGTGCTCAAAAATGGAAGAGATGAAAGCCAATTGACCGATACTAATCGCCCCGTCTTTGGTGCATCGTATTATTGGGTAATGGATCTCAGTGGATCGGTATGGGAAAAAGTAATCACCATTGGAAACGATGTGGGTCGATCATTTAAAGGCAGTCATGGTGACGGACGTTTGAATTTCGGAAAAGCTACTAACCCGGACTGGCCCAAGAGTGACGATGAGGTGGGTGGATTTGGTTATCGCGGCGGCGGATATTATCAAATTGGAACCTCTTATTCTGATTTCAATCCACACTCTCCTATCGGTTATCGCTATTACGGGGCTTGGTCCGGTGGACCACGGTCCATTGCCTATGGATATAGAGCGGGGAGATCGGTAGATAAATAAAAAAGACTCCATCCCTTTTACAAGATAAAGTCTTTTTGTTGGTTTGGATCGTTTTGAACGATTGCTCCCTATACTGCCACGGCTTCCAAGGGTTGAGCTGCTGGAAAATCCACAGGAACATCAGTCGTCTTGTGCAAATAATTGGAGATTGTTTTGTCACCAACTAAGACGATCGTATCCACGAGATTTTCTTTTGTCCAACCGGCATTAAAAAAGTTTTGCACAACATCCTTATCAGCGGCACCTCTGTTTTGTGTGATATTTCTCGCCAACCTGGCAAGTGCGTCCAATTTGGAATCGAAGGAGGCATTTCCCGCTCTTAGTTCCAGAATTTGCTCCGGGGTAAATCCGTTCATTCCGGCAATGGCAGTGTGTGCCGCTAAACAGTAACCGCAGTTATTGACCTGACTTACCGCAAGGTTTACCACTTCTTTTTCTTTGGCTTTCAATGATGTTTTAGCATTCGAAAGATTGAGGTAGTTTTTCAAGGCATTGTCACTGTACGCATAGGTTGCATAAAGATTGGGTACAAAGCCCAAGGCTTTTTGCAGGTTGTCAAAAATCGCTTGATTGTCTGCGCTAACTTCATTTTTTTGAGGAACGTTGAATTGTGTATTCATTTTTTTATTGATTTGTAATTTTAAAATTCTAAAGGCTTGATTTCCTTTAATTAACAATGCAAAGATGAAGCAACTTTAGAAGGTAAAACAGGCAGATATTTCCCGCAAAAAGGTCAATTTTTCCCGATTTGAAAAGGTGATATAGTTTTATAACATACTGAGCGAATGCTTGGCATACTTGGTGCACTTAGTGATTAATTCAACCTGGCATTGAGCCATTTTCTACTAAATAACTTCTTTCCAACACGCTAAATGAGTCCCGTCCTAATATAGCGTTACACAAAAAGTAATGTCATGTTAAGACGGAACAATGATAACAGCAAAAGAGGCCGACCTTTGACAGGCAAGCCTCTTTTCCACTACTATGAAAACTTGTTATTAAAACTATCTAACTACTATACTATATTTTGGTGTTGGGTTTAAAGGGCAGAAATATTCGTATTCGCCTGCCTCCAAAGTCACAATATTTGTTTGTGAAGATTGACCATCCGCTACGGGAGCTTTTACATACGCTGCTTTGATATGGTCTTTTGCATCGTACTTTCCTTTTGGCACGACTACAAATCCAACTTCGTGATCGATACCGGCATTCTCAATTTCAAATTGATAATCACCTTCTGATAACGTCAACGTCTTAGTCTTGAAAGCCCCAGGCACTTGAGTTAACTTTACCTTTTCAACTTGATCAGAAACTGTCAACGTATATTTTGGGGTCGGATTTAGGGGGCAAAAGTATTCGTATTCTCCTGCTTCCAATGATACTACTTTAGATTTACTTGATGTACCCGTTTTTACCAATGAAGTCACATAAGCATTTTGAATATGATCTGTCTGTTCATATTTTCCTTTTGGTACCAATACAAATCCTACCTCATGATCTACTCCAGAGTTTTCAATCTCAAATTGGTACTTTCCTGGTTCTAAAGTCAATGCTTTTGTTTCAAATTCTCCGGTAGTTTGTACCAGTTTTACATCTTGCACCTGAGCCTCTAATTGAAAAGCGGAAAGGGTAATTAGGACTAAAGCTAAAATTCGTGCAATACTCTTTTTCATGATGTTGTTTTTATTTTCTGTTGTTTATTATTTGATTGAATTACAATGCAAATATGAGAAGTGAACGGCAGGCAAAACAGGTCAATTATTCCCTGCAATGGGTAGATTTTTCCCTTTTCAGAAAAAATGGTCCAATTTTATGGGTTTAGACCAATATCTGAAAGACTTAAATAGAAGGTTTGGGTTTAGGAGAGCTTATCCTTTTTGAATGCGGCCGGGCTTTTACCTTCGTGCTTTTTAAAAAACTTAGAAAAATGTCCAGCGTCTTTATACCCCAGTTCGAAAGCGATTTCTTCGGTTGTTTGGGAAGAGTAGATCAATAACCGCTTGGCTTCGAGAATGATTCTTTCGTGGATCATTGAAAGAGGAGATTTCTTCCCGTATTTGTGAAAAAGATTCGAAAGGGTCTTCGGAGATTTGAACATGATATCCGCATAATCCTTCACCTTATGCTTCTCTTTGAAGTGTTTTTCCACCAAAATGTTGTATTGCCGAATAACGTCCATTTGTGTATTAGAAATACTCGGCTCGGGTAAATCTTTTTTAATGCGACGTGTAGATAAGATTAACAAACGCTTCAACAACGACCTCAACATCTCTCCTTGAAGATGGTCTTTGACTTCGAAGTCTTCTTTGAATGAGTCCACCAGTCTGTTGAATTGTCTTTTTTCATGGTCGCACAATTTTACAATCTGTGGTTGTGCCGATCCAAAAAAAAGAAACCCATTGCAGGAAACCTGATCGTCGTGCGTCTGAATACAAAAAAATTCTTTGTTAAATACAAAAGAAATCAGTCCAGAAGTCTCTTGCTCAATCTCTACAATATTTAGCGGTGTGCAGAATATAAGTTGATCTTTTTCCAATGTAATTTGATATCCATCGACTTTGAACGAGACACTTTCTTCCTTACACCAAATAATTTTGAATAAGCCACTGTGACTTAACAACTTCAAAGAAGGATGGCAATTAAAATCCGTGAGAATAAATACATCTTCGTCTTTAATCGTAGAATACTCTAACTTCATAGTCTGACCAACAAGTATATTGTTATGGAGTTTAAATGTCGACAATTAAGATGATACAAATTGTCATTCTACGACACTAACATGCATCTTCAATAAAAGAAGCAATTCAAATCCTAAAAGTTCAAATATTCTAGAATAAGATTTTCAATCCTTTTGGTGTATCTACATGAATCACTATTTGCTCCTTATCACCTTGCCTTATATTCAAATTGACATCCAAATCTCGCAGTATAGATTGCACTTGTGAAGGTGATGGGTGAAAAAGTTCTATAGCCCGTAAGTAACAATGCTCATCCAACGTAACGGTGGGATGCGAAGCCGACTTCGACCAATCGGTAATAAATGGCAATACATCGACTTCAGCTGCCGTAGTCGGTAATGTCATTTGCCAATTCAGCAGTCGGCCATCTGTAGTCTGTCTACTTCCACCTTCTATAATTCCATGTGCTGCGGAGTATTTTGATAACGTACCATGATCCGCATCTATGTTACCGGATTTCAGTGCCCATCGCATTATTTGTGGTGTATGAATTGAATCAATTCCCATCCATCTAATCCCCTCGAAATCTTTATTATCCTTATCCACTGCCAATATCTCCAGGTAACATGCATCACCAAGATTTAAAAGTGCATTCATGGTACCTTTAGAAAGATGTTTTCCTCCAATAATCGGAGCTACCCCAAATAGGTCTTCGATGTACGACATGCCTTCCTCCAAATTCGGCACGCAGTATACGATATGGTCTATCTTTCTTCGATTCGTTTCTGCCCACATTTACTATTAGTTTGGTTTGATTAAATATTGTTTTTTCTTTTTAACCACAAAGATTTCACCAAGAAGAATCGAATAAAACTAATTCAATTCCTCGTCTTCGCCGGGAAGGACTATCCCATTAATCTCTCCAACCTCGTCAATCTTATCAATTTTTCCAATTTTTCCAATTTTTCAAAGCCCTTGAATCTCTAAAACCTTTCAAAATCTCTTCAATCTCTTCAATTTCCCCAACCTCCAAAAAAAGAGCCACCCCATCCCTGAGGCAGCTCAAACTTATTCAAACTAAATCTATTTTTCTTAGCAAATAGGATCACATCCAAGGGTAACTTTTTTGCCCTTCTTAACTGGCGTACTAGTTCCTTGACCTGCACTAAATATTGTACAATTTCCACCATCCGAGTATTCAAGAGTAGTAAATACCTCTCCGGTTCCTTTGAACGATAATTTTGCTGATTCAAACGTTCCTACCTCTATGAATATAGGTGCACAGAATTGAACTCCATTATATGGCTCTGTCATACCACTTGGAAGGGTGACTATACCATTTTGGATGGTAAGTTGAGCACCACTTTCGAATTCTACCATATAGATATCATCTGGAGTAGCTGGTGCAAAGTTGGCACAAATTTCAATCTCACAAAATTCCGGTAGTGGTCCGCAGTCGCCCTCACAGGTCAGTTGAACATCTTGTTTCACTGGCATCGCTATACCTGAACCATCTGGAGCATTGAAAACGACACATTCTAGCAGATCCGGATAAGTGACGGTAGCAGTCGCCGATCCCGGACCGGAGAATGAAATATTTGCAACATCAAATCCAGGAATTACCGGAAGATCCAAACATAACTCACCACTAGCAGGGAATGGGAAAGGAGGACCAGAAGGCGGAATTACTGTTCCATTACTTATTATTACGGAACCTAATCCTAGAATCTGTACTTTGTATAATACATTTAGTGGGTCGGTAAGCTCCAAACATAGGTTTACATAACATTCTGGAATTACTGGGCATTCTGCATTACAATCCAATGTTATAGCATCCGTAATATGCAGATTCAAGTCAGAATTAACACCTGCCTGGAATACTGTACATTCTGTTCCATCTTCGTATGTAACATTAATGACCACTGATCCTGAACCGTTATACGTTAACAGCGCAGTCGTAGGAGCAAAAATTGGTAGTGTAGTACAAATTGTTCCATCCGGTGGCAATGGGATTTGACATCCATTGGGCAGTGTAACCATACCATTAGAGATGATCACGTCACCAACTGTTGGGAGTTCTAACGTATAGTTATCAGATGGGTCTCCTGCAATAAATGTAATACAAGCTTCTATTTCACATTCTGGTGCCGGGCAAGGTGCATCACATGTAAGGGTAACATCTTCTACTGGGTGTACGAAAGTAGGATCACATACTCCTGCAGAGAATAACTCACACGTTGTGCCATCCGGCCAAGTACCTTGAAGCACTGCGGAACCTGTACCATTGAATGAAATTGTTGCGGTAGATGATGGTGTTGTGAGAGGAACAGTAGCACATACAACTCCATCTGGCGGTAATGGGAATTGCTGAATTCCTGCAGGTGTAATTATGGTAACCTGTCCGTTGGAAATAGTTACACTTCCTCCTCCATTTGGCAGATCAACATTATAATTATCAGCTGGATCACCTTCTATAAATGTCACACAAAGATCTATCTCACAGAGTGGCGGTTGTGGACATGGAGCTTCGCATGTAAGGTTTAATTCTTCTTGAACGTTTAACGGTGCTTTAAATGTACCTGGCCATTGCGCTTTGTACAAATCACAGAATGTATCTCCGTTGTTCCATGACCCTGTCACTTTTACTCCTCCATACCCATGGAAGAATACAACAACAGAAGTAACAGCTGAAACCGGAATTGAGAAACAATACTGGTTATTTATCACACTGGTCGTGCTACCATTGGGAAGAGTAACAACATTGTTTGATATTGACCAAACATCATTTCCAACAGTAACCGTAATAATGTCTGTAAACTGGGGATTGGCTGTGTTGGGAATAATGTCCAAACATAACTTAACAAAACAATCTGCATCAGGATCAATGCTGTCTGAATCATTATTCCTAAGTTCGATTTCTCCACTTGAATTAATTAATTCATCTGCTGAATCATCCTTCGAACACGAAATAATGAGTGCCGCGCCAAATACGACAAATAAGAAATACTTTAAATAGTTAAGGGTTTTCATAAATATGAATTTAATTGATTAATAAATACGTAATTATAAGCTGGGAATGATCTTCACCTTTACCTTCTTTTCACACCCTAGCAATTGGAATCTGTTCATGAATTGATTGTTACACTTTCCAAAGTATCAATTCGAGGGAGTAACGTGATGGATTAAGTTTTGTTTAACTGTTTTTCACAAATAATAAACAATATGTATAGAATTCAGGGAATCCCCTAGGTTTTGATTTCGCACAAAGAATCCTTTACAAAAAATACATATCGTTATAAAAAAATACATATACCACTAATAATAAATCTTTTATAGTTTAATGAAAAAAGCAATATGATTGATTATCCTTTTTCAGAAAGGTTTTGGTAAAAAAAATCCACTTTTT
>JBCCVV010000300.1:0-7580 GCA_039194925.1 Bacteroidota bacterium | reverse complement strand
GTCTGATTAGTCAATCGTTTGAAATACTTGAAAAAATTGGTAGTCTCTTCGAATCCACTTTCAAAGGCGATCTCATTAACGGTAAGATTGGTATTGATCAAAAGCCGTTTGATTTGCTTGATTTTGATGTCGTCGATAAAATCTTTGGCGGATAGATTGACGATATGTCGGGTGATGTTATTCAACGTTTTGGTGCTCTTGCCCATGGACCGGGCATAGTAGTCAACTTTCGTAGATTTTGATTTTTCAGATTCCAGTAAGTTTTGAAATTGAATGAAGTCAGAAAGATATTTTTTAGTTGAAAGCGAATTGGGTAAATTGGCTTTCGCTCGAAATAGTTTGGCCAAAAAAACATGCAATTGACTTCGGATGATTCCCAGAGAATATTCGTCGTTAATTTGGGAATACTCCTCAGATATCTTTTCAGTTATTGAGTTTAAGTCTTCAAATTGCTTCGTGGTTAATTGAATGCAAGGTTGGCTCAATTGCTCGTTAAACAATTGAAGCGTTTTTTGTGCCTCTAAATGTTCTAAATAACTTACCAGGAACGTATCCGTAAATAGTAATACGATCCCATCCATGGAGTTTGATCTATGAAATCGTTGAATCTGATCTTTTCGAATGGTCAGTAGGGAACCTTTTTGACAATCAAACGTAGTAAAGTCAATGGTGTGTTTTCCTTTTCCTTTTTGAATAAAAAGCAAGATATAAAACTCCACCAGATGAATGGTATCGATTGGAACTTCTACATCTTTCCGAGAATAAAGTTCTTGTAAATTGACCATGTCAAACCCCGAATGAGGGTTGGCCTTATTTTCAAACTGTACATGCTCTGGTTGAAACGACATGATTGTAAAAATAAGAATAGATTCTATATTCCGTGCAATAAATGATCAGACCAGATCATCTTCGGAGTACTTCGAATCTATTTTTAATGGATCGCGAAGTTCAAGGTTATATTCGGAATCATCGGATAAGGTTGCATGACTGGAATGATTCTTTTTCGCCTCTTCTAACCTTTTAAGTTCTAATTGAAATTGATTTTCTTCCCAGTCTTTTCCAATAAATCCAGGGAAACCAAAGACCTTAAGATAATGTCCAATCACGGCCATTGCCCATCCTATAAGCGGAAAAAAGAACCACCAGAAGTCGGGTGAAAAAATCAAATTGATAAGAAAAAGAAATACGGTTACCGTAAGGAAAGCATGTAGATTTTTAAAGAAAGACTTTTTGTCCTTCACCTTCTTATGAGCAATCTTGACCATTTCCTGTTGCGTCACTCTTCCTTTTTTAATTTGGCCTAAGATACTTATTCATGTCGCAAAATGCAATCATTGCTACCATGCATTCGATTAGATCGGCATTTGTATCGATCAAATTCGGATTATCTACCTCATCACTCTGACAAAACCTTTTGGGATACTCAATCAAAACGGATCTACAACATTCAATTCCCTATTGCGCTTAAGTACTGGTTTGACCGCTTTTAATATCTCTTTTTCCAAAATATTCAGCAACCTTTTTTTAGTGAAATTTGGATGTGTAACGATTCCGACCTCACGGGCAGGAGATGGGTTTTCCAACGTGCTAAGAAACTGCTCGTCAATAATCGATTTGTGAAGGGTAGCCAAACGCGGAAGCAAGGTAAGTCCCTGATTGGATTTGACCAATTGAAGAAGAGAGAGAATAGACCCACTCCGATAGACAAGATTTTTGTTCATTTTACGATTTTTTCGGAGTTGGCAGATTTTTCCTATCTGGTTTGACATACAATGGCTTTCTTCCAACAACCAAAGACGGGAAACATCAATCTCATCAACCTTGTATCTTTTTCGTTTTTTACTTATTTCATTGGCATCATAGACAAGGAAATCTTCTTTGAACAAACTCTTTTGAACCAAACCACGATTGGCAATCGGGATGGATAAAATACCTACATCCAATTCTCTCATCTGTAGCAAATGAACAATCTCACCGGTGGTAATCTCATGGACAGTAAAATTGATGTCCGGATGATTGGAGATTAATTTTTCCAGGAAAAGAGGAAGTAGGAACGGAGCTACAGTAGGTATGACTCCAATTTTTAAGGTGCCATAAAGTTCATCTCGAGTCTCCTGGATCAACTCTGTAAGGTTTTCATATTCGTGGTGGATGATCTTAAACTGGTCGATGAGTGCTCTCCCTTCAGTGGTCAATGCGATCGGTTTTGACTTGCGATCAAACAGACGCATTTCGATCTGTTCTTCCAACTTTTTGATCATGGTACTCAATGTGCTTTGTGTCACAAAACAATAATCGGCAGCCTCGCTAAAGCTGCCTGTTCTTTCCAATGCAAGCACGTATTGAATCTGACTTCTGGATATTGATAACATCAATACTTCTATTTATTTTTTAGTTTTTATAAATACAAAAATAAACGGATTTTTGAAGAAAATTTATCTAATCAAATTAATATCAACAAAATGGAAGGTGATATCAGTAAATGTCCGTTTCACAATGGAGAAATGTCAAAAGGAAGAGCTGCTGGTGGCGGGACAACCAATAGAGATTGGTGGCCAAATCAACTAAAACTTAATATTTTAAAACAACATTCGGAGAAAACCAATCCAATGGATGAAGACTTCGATTATACAGAAGCATTCAATAGTCTGGATTATGAAGGTTTGAAAAAGGATCTTACCGATTTGATGACGGATTCTAAAGACTGGTGGCCTGCTGATTTTGGACATTACGGACCACTATTCATTAGAATGACTTGGCACGCTGCTGGAACTTACAGAACCGGAGACGGTAGAGGTGGGGGAGGAACCGGACAGCAGAGATTTGCACCCCTAAACAGCTGGCCGGATAATGGAAATTTGGATAAGGCAAGAAGATTACTTTGGCCCATCAAACAGAAATATGGGAACAAAATTTCTTGGTCAGATTTATTGATTCTTACAGGGAATGTTGCTTTGGAATCTATGGGCTTCAAGACCTTTGGTTTCGGAGGTGGTAGACCTGATGTGTGGGAACCGGAAGAAGATGTGTATTGGGGAACTGAGACGGAATGGGAAGCTGGCGATAAGCGATATTCTGGAGAAAGAGATCTAGAGAATCCGCTAGCAGCTGTTCAGATGGGGTTAATTTATGTAAATCCAGAAGGACCTGAAGGTAATCCTGATCCAGTGTTGGCTGCGCATGACATAAGAGAGACCTTTGCGAGGATGGCAATGAATGATGAGGAGACGGTTGCCTTGATTGCAGGTGGACATACTTTTGGTAAAGGACATGGAGCAGGCGATCCTGCATTGGTAGGTTCCGAACCAGAAGGAGCATCTATTGAGAATCAAGGTTTTGGCTGGATAAGCAAACATGGATCAGGTAAAGCTGGAGATGCGATAACGAGTGGTATGGAAGTTACCTGGACGCAACAGCCCACGCAGTGGACCAACTTGTTTTTCAAGAATTTATTTGAGTATGAGTGGGAGCTTACAAAAAGTCCAGCGGGAACTCATATTTGGGTAGCCAAAGACGCTGAGGCGAATGTTCCTTTAGCACATGATGCTTCAAAAATGCAATTGCCAACAATGTTGACAACGGATTTGTCACTGCGTTTTGATCCGGCTTACGAAAAGATATCCAGAAGATTCTACGAGAATCACGAAGAGTTTGCGGATGCATTCGCAAGAGCTTGGTTCAAATTGACACATAGAGATATGGGACCTAAGAACAGATACTTAGGACCAGAAGTACCTGCTGAAGATTTGATCTGGCAAGATCCCCTTCCACTTTCTGAATCCAAAGCAATAAGTGATGCTGATCTAAGTACGCTTCGTGAAAAGCTAGTTGCTTCTGGGCTCAGCGTTTCTGAAATGGTATCGACTGCATGGGCTTCGGCATCAACATATAGAGGTTCAGATATGAGAGGTGGAGCCAATGGTGCACGAATCCGATTGGAGCCTCAAAGAAATTGGGAAGTGAATAATCCTACTCAGCTGAACAAAGTATTAGCAGCCTATGAGACGATCCAATCCGAAATGAATGGGGTTTCTATGGCTGATATTATTGTATTCGCTGGAAATATCGGAGTAGAAATGGCGGCTAAAGAAGCTGGTGTGGAAATTTCAATTCCGTTCACGTCTGGCAGGGTAGATGCAAGTCAGGATCAAACGGATGTTGAATCATTTGGTGTATTGGAGCCGGCTGCAGATGGTTTTAGAAATTACTTGAAGACTAAATATTCAGTGGCTACAGAACACTTATTGATCGATAGAGCTCAATTGTTGACGTTGACAGCGCCAGAGATGACGGTGTTAGTTGGAGGATTAAGAGTATTGGGAGCCAATGCCAAGAATTCTCCTCATGGTGCATTTACGACCAATAAAGGAGTATTGACCAACGATTTTTTCGTCAATCTACTGGACATGGAAACGAAATGGACGGCGATCAATGATGATCAGGAAGTATTCGAAGGAACGGATCGCAACACAGGAGATTTTAGATGGACGGCAACACGAGCGGACTTAGTATTTGGTTCTAACTCCATATTAAGATCAATTGCTGAGATTTATGGATCATCTGATTCCAAAGAAAAATTCGTTCGCGACTTTGCGAAGGCATGGGCGAAAGTGATGAATTTGGATCGATTTGATTTGAACTAGAATTAGAACTAGATAATATAGGGTCATGAAAATAGTTTTCTTGGCCCTTTTTTATTTTCTGGATGTATTTTAACTAACTAAATTAGTTAGATTCCACTTTATGTCAATCATACTTTAAACCCTGCCAAAATAAGTGATTGTTAGCCCGACCGACGTGGAGAGCTAGACATTGTACTTTACTTTCAATTTCGACCTTGTGGAGAAATCTGGCTTTTCTTGCTGATATATAGTGTTTTATCAAAAATTGAAATGCATTTATACATTGAGTTTATCGATGCTCTCTTATGGTTTGAATTGCCTTATCTACTTTCTTGTCAATATTTTTAATGCGATTCATTGAATGAATTACATGTCTTTTTTTACCCATCGAAAGTCCATTAAACATACTCCTAAGTTCTTCATCTTGCTCAAGCAATATCTTAAGTACTTCCGGCATATCTACCCCCAAAGGATTTGGATCTTCCTGTAGTCTGAAATGAATTATTTCGCCATAAGCTTTTCCCAATTCTTTTAATCGTTTTCCGCTAAGGATAATAAAGAAATTTCCATCTCCTAAATGATTTAGCCCACACTGAAAAGATAATCGATCTTCCAATGTGCATATAAATCGAGTTTTTCGTTTGTTTTCGAATTGATTAATTAACTCTGCTTTTAAAGAAATATAAAAGTAAGACCCCCTGTCTTTTCCGAGTTGCTTGATTAATTGAGAAGATTTATATTCCTTCATTGCTTTTCGACGTATATTTTTAGTCCATTCAGATCTTTGAGATGCATTTTGTGTACCCAATTGATTATGTTGCCAAAATAGGCTATCAGAAATGCAGGTTTTTTCAACTTTTCATTAAAAAAAAGGTAAACCTGAGTTTTTGTTTTAGTCCTTTCATGCATAAGGAAATCTAATTTAACTTCTTCTTCAAATGGAGCAACATGACTTTTGAGATAAAAGCTAATCTTTTCATTTTTTAGCAGCTCTGTAATTTCTTGATAACCAAATTTCTTCCCTTTAGAATTTAAATATATAGTTTGGGCACCAACTTCGCCGTCAGTATTTTCTACTCTGCAGAGTGACTTTGTCTCTTTTGGCCAGGCACTCCATTGCATAAGTTGTTCTTGATACCTGATAGCATCATATACGTTTTGAATAGGAGCATCGATTTCTATTGATTCTATATACTGAACTTTACTTGGTAACTTCCAAATAAGTAAGATTAAAGCTGTAAATATTCCTGTAAATAAACCAATAAGCATAGCTGTCATCGAAAAACAATTTTTTGATTATCAATGACACAAAATTATGAGATTGAGATTCTTGATTATTTGACATAAAGCAATTAATCAGCCTTTCTTCGCCCGAATTCTACTTAAAGTGCTCTGAGTAATGCCAATAAATGAAGACAGATATTTCAATGGGTACTTTTCGATCCAATTCTTTTCGTCCATTAATCTATGGTATCTTTCGATTGCTTCTTCGCTTTGATATGACATTATATTTTTGCTTAATCCTACAAAAGCCATTTCCACTGTTTTTCTTAATAATGTATTGTAATGATTTGATGTTTTAGCTAGGATATCGCTCTTTCTTTTATCAATAATATAGACCAATGAGGGTTCAATTGCATGTATATTAATCTTACTTTTTGATCCATCTAAATAGCTTTCTAGATTCGTGAAAAATTCACCAGCAGTTCCCATCCATACGGTATATTCGTTTGAGTCTTTGGTGTGAAACAAACGGACAGTTCCGGATTCTATAAAGTAATAGGAAGAACAAATTTGTCCTTCCTTTAGAAGATATTGATTCTTACGCATATGGACTGGCTCAAATACATTTAATATCTCCTGGGCATCTTGAATGTTTCCACCTGATAAGTTTTGAATGGTTTCTGTTATGTTTTTCATTTACTTTAGCTTTCAGGTTGGATATGGATAAGTAGAAAAGTAATTATAAGTTATTCTGTTGATATTTAAAGACAGAAAATATCACAAATAATCAACAAGAATTATATTTTCATCTAAGAGAACAATAGTAAATGTTAAATGTCGAAGCTTAGAAAGCGTTAATCAAGAATTGGAGTTTAATTTTTTTGATGAATAATGGGCATAAAAACTCAAAATAATGGCGGAAGCCGATATTATGGTCATTAATGTACCAGGCATAAACTTCACATAGCCTCCCAGGTCCATAAAAAGAAAATAGCCCAAATCAGCCAACCCTCCCGTAATCGCGGCCAGAAAAATGGCGTTTTTGTTTCCTTTCCAAATGTAAAAAGCTGAAATGAATGTCACGATCCCTATCCACAACAGGTTAAATCCGTGCTGTCCAATAATGGCTCCAGCAGCTCGAGGATAGTCCATTTGTAAGGAGGCAGGATCTATAGCATCTGCAATACCGCTGATGGAAGAAGAAATATCATTGGTTAGGATGCCTTTCATTGTCATGATTCCTGCTAGTACATGTACCAATCCCCAAACAATCCAAAGCACGGCAGAGATCTTTAGTAAAACAGAATGATTCTTCATTTGAAATGGTTTTAATCAAATGTCAAAAGTAGAATATTGAATTTTGTCACGCATTAATCTAGATTAAGAATCCTTAATTCTTGCTCCTTTTACTTTGCTCAGGGCTTCCGGCGTGATTCCGAGATAAGAAGCGATCATTTTTTGTGAGACACGCTGACTAATTTTCGGGTACGTAGCAATGAAATCTTCATATCGCTCGATGGCGGATGCACTCATTAGTTGAATAATTCTTTTTTGAAGTACTTCGATACGTTTTATAAGCTTTTTTGCATTTTTCTCTTTCTCAATTATTTTTTCCCGAATGATTAGTTCTGAATCTTCCAATGCATCAATATAGAGACTAGAAGGTTTTTCGGGGGATACATTGTCACCTATAATCCAGCCTTCGGGTGCAAACATAAATATGTGTTCTTTCCC
>JBCCVV010000299.1:0-7584 GCA_039194925.1 Bacteroidota bacterium | reverse complement strand
GTTTTTGTCATCATTACTAAAAACCTTTACAACCACTGAATTCAACAACTCAAAAATTGAACAAATCACCTCCTCCCCTTCTTTTTGGACTTTCGTTTACCAGCACTTTTTATTGCTCTCAATCTCGACCGCTCTGCTCTCGAAAGATTGGTTTTCTTATTCTTTGCTTTTTTATCCTGAAAGGCCTTTCCAGCATTTTTACCTACACTATCTTTAAGGCGAATCGTCTTCATTTTCACCTGGGGCAATTCTTCGTCGGTCAATTTCTCTGATAAAACTACACCTTCCGGCAACTCAACCACCGGAATCTGATAATTCATCAAGATTTCGACATTCTCAATGAAATCCACATCATTCTCAGTGACAAAAGTGATGGAATTCCCCTTCTTATCTGCACGTCCTGTACGTCCAATACGGTGAATATAATTGGCAGCAACTTCTGGTGCATCAAAATTAATGACATGACTTACTTCGGATACATCAATTCCTCTCGCAACGATATCTGTAGCAATAACAAATCGATACGTTCCATCTTTGAAGCTGTTAATCACATTGAATCTGAAATTTTGAGATTTGTTGCTGTGAATAACTCCAAATTCACCTTCAAACGCAGATACGATTTCCTCAGCTAAATGGTCTGCTATTTTTTTAGTTGCAGTAAAGACCAATACTTTTGAGAATATTTCCTTCTGATTCAATAGAACCTTCAGCAAACTGACCTTAGAGTAAAAATTGGGTATAGCGTATAGAGATTGGTCAATATTCTCCAACGGTGTTCCCATAGGAGCTGCTTCAATCTTGATAGGACCTCTAAAATATTCCTGTATCAAGTACTCCACCTCATCTTCCATAGTTGCTGAAAAGAGTAATGTTTGCCTCTTATCAGGAAGCATATTCAGAATGTTTCTTAATTGTGTTCTGAACCCAAGATTCAGCATCTCATCCACCTCATCAATTACCAATTTTTTGATGGCAATCGCTTTAAGAGCCCCTTTAAGTAAAAGATCATATAACCTTCCCGGAGTTGCTACAAGCACATCCAAGCCCATTTCCAACATTGAAATTTGCCGCTTAATGTTCGCTCCCCCATAAGCACCCCCAACTTCCAAATTGATACGCTCTGTCAACAACTCAATTTGTTCTACCACTTGCAACACCAATTCTCTGGTCGGAACGATAATCAAAATCTGTGGATAAGGCGATTTAGTAAATTTCCACATATTCAAAAGTGGCAGTAAATAGGCCAAGGTTTTTCCAGTTCCGGTTTGTGCTAATCCCACAATATCACGCCCCGACATTATCGGAGAGAATGCTTTTTGCTGAATTGATGTTGGATGAGAGTATCCATTTGCTTCTAGTGCAACCAGTAATTGTTTGTTCAACTTCAGATCTGAAAACTGCATATCTTTTCTTTCTGAACACAAAGGTAATCATTGAACAGAATTAATCTTTGCCTCACTCAAAAGATAAAAGGAAACTGCCAGAAAGAAGACAGGTGGCTGTTTTACACAACCACCTGACAAACTTGATTCGCAACTATATTCTACACTCAAAAAATAGAACTCGATTTATTTATAGCTTTATAAATGACTGATTTACAGATCCACTTTCATTCTCAACCTTTAAATAGTAAATACCATTTGCGAGTTGGGATACATCCAAATCCATTTCGTTTGAATCCGAATATTGCATCAATACTCTTTTCCCCATAGGATCCATTACTTCAATCTTGCCAAGCATTCCACCTGTATTTGACAAATGTAGCTTCTGGTGTACAGGATTGGGGTAAACCTCCAAAGCAGATGATTCCAAGTCTGTTTCACTAATAGAAGTAACACCTGATTCTTCAATGTTTTCAATCTCAATAACTTCATCGTCTCCGTTAATCACTTCCTGAGGAAATCCTTCTTTCAAACTTAACAAGTCGATTAACGCTCCAGAATTATCAGAAACAGCGGAGATTTCGAAAGTAATTTTATCTACATCGGCATTGAGACTAGGAGAAATATAAGAAATTCTTATTTCATTATCCTCTATAATATTATAGTCCACGTCTTCGGAAGGATTAGCAGTCATGGATTCAAACTTCACTCCATTAGAAACCAATGCAGTCAATAGACCTTTGATCTGTACTCCTGAATCATAGCTCAAGGAAAATGTAAAGGGCACACCTGCCTCTACTTCAATATCCGAAACCTCGAATACATCAAAGTCTCTTGTCGTTGAAATATCACCACTTTTCAAGCCCTCTTCAGTAACTGCAGTGCCATTAAAATCACCAACCTTGTACGACTCAAACATGAAAGTCAGGTTCTCAAAATTTGATTTTTCGAATTCATATGTGGTGAAGTCATAATCAAAATTAAAAGGATCAAAATCAGATGGAAAAACTAATTCCTCAGGTTTGAAGAGTACATTAACTGGTTCTGGACTGACCTCCTCTCCAAGAACCAATTCTCGTATTGTGACAAGATCTGTAATTCCATTATAACCTGATGCATCAACGTCCATGACAATCGATTGTATCGGATTATCATATTCGTCAGAAATAATCAAACGCAATAATCTTACTAAATCCAAAGTACTCACTCCATTTAATGAAAACGATCCTGAATCAAAATCCAATGTATTTGTCCCTTCTGCAAGCATATCTTCATTAATAATCCATCCTTTGCCGGTGGTACTGGATTGTAATGGAACTCCATTTAGACTAACTACTGTACCAGCGTACGTACCTACGGGAGGATTATTTGACATACTGATCAATTTATCACCTGGACCCAGGATTGGACCACATACTTCTAAAGGATCAGCTAAAAATAATTGGCACCTAGCTGTAAAACCGGTTTCTGAATCTTTAAGATAAACTGTATGATACCCTAAATCATTACAATTCAACGTAACGCTCTCGAAAAAATCAACTGGCTCATCACCGTTTATCTCTGTCACAGCCATTGTCACTTGCGTACACGTATTTTCTGATGCTAAAAACATACCAGGTGTAAGGGTAGATTCAGCCGTTAGATCCATATCTATGGTTGTGCTTGCACGTGGTATCAAAAAGCAACTTAAGTTTTGCCATACATAGAGCGTAGATTTATCATACTCAGTAACACCGTTTTCAGTATAGGAGATCACCAGACGGGTAATGTAATCTTCTATATCGGCTGAATTAATATGTGTGCTATAATCCAACGTAGCTGCATCTTCTAATGCTCCTATGGCTATTAAATAGTCTCCTGGACAGTTCAATGATTCTGAACAAAAGGCAAAGTCCTCCGCAGGAATCGCATCAAAATCAGATTTAAAAACGCTATAACCCGCTAATGAACTTCCACAGCTGTAAGATCCTTCTTCACAGAAGTTGGTATAGTTCGGACACCCGTTTAATGGATCAAAAATTATCAATGAGCCGTCACAATTGGCTATCAATTCGTCACCCTGTGTATACTCTACAATAAATGTATTAGCCCATGCAGATGAGCAATCAATAGAAATGATATCTCCGGCGGATTCGATTACTCCAGAAATCAATGGGGCTACAAAATATGTAAGCGTGCCGTTCGACAGAAAGAATTCAATATTTGGCACCAAATCCGAAGCCAAGATTTCACCTTCGCCATCCTCATTAAGGGTAACTTCAATTGCTGATGCACATTCAAATTGTGCATTCAGGGCAATCGAAGTAAAAGTGAGTAAAAATAAAATGTAAAAATGTTTGAATTTCATGATTCGTTTACTTTAAAATAGTTTTATAAAATAGTTGTAGTAACATTCAAAAAACAACTTCCGGATTTTGCTATGATCATTTAAGCCAAGTGGTATTTATAGTATTCGCAGATGCGCTGCATCCTCTGCGTTTTCTGCTTTTTTTTGACTTAATATCTCCATTTAAAATGCGTAGTTCACTTTTTTGATAATTACTTAAAATCGACGACTCAATCCCGTCGAAATGGATAAAATAGTATACTGTTGATCGATTAGATATATTTCGGTGTTCATGGTACTCGTTCGATTCACACCAAGACCAAATGTAAAATCTGTCATTCTGGAAAGATGAGTTGCCCCCTCAAGGAAGAGACCATAGGTTAACGTACCCCTTGTTTTAAATTTTTTATCTTGATCAAAACTCAAATCGTAACTGGGTTGAAATCCAGAAAAACTTGTGAATCCAACATAACTCTGCTGAATTCCAAAAGATGTCATGGCCCCAATTCTTAGTTTTATTTTTTCCAACTGAAAAATTTCATACGTCATGCGAATAGGGATTTGAAGCATTCGAAATTGGTTGTATCGTATTTCATCTGTCGAACGTATCCCTTGTTCTGTAACAGTTGTGGAATTATTTTCTACACTTCCATCTTGCCGATGAATTGATGTGTTGATGACGTCTTCATAATCGACTTGATATTCTGTTTCAAACTGTGCTTTCTCATGAACTTGAGTGTAATTCAGACCTGTCAACAAAGTCAACTTTGGGCTCCATCTAAACCCTAGACCGCCTTCTACCTGCCAGGCTCCAAGTACATTTGCTATTGATGCTCTTCTATTCCGCTCATCTACTAATTCTATGGATCTGGAGTGCAACGTACGATTTACAACAGCTCCACCACCTAAGAGATAAACACTCCATCTGTTCAAGGAAGGTGCAGTTTTACTTTCTACCTTGACCTGGACATCATTGAATTCTGTGCTTTTAGATTCGAAATTAAGAATGGAATACTTTGCCGCCAATAAAGGAAGTTCATCTAACTCTGATCTTTCCTGAATTGGTGTTTTGTCATAATTTAAATTCTCATGATTGGAGTTTTTATTATCCGACTTGTGAATGGTAGGTGCTAAAACAATATTTGGAGAAACATTTGGACTTGAGTTTGTTACCTTAGCTTTATTGTTGGGCTTTATCTTTTTATCTTCTGATGTAGCGTTAAAAAAAGTGTTCTTCTTCGTTTCACTTTCTATCGAAGTAAATTTAAAATTTTCTCTCTTTCCCTTTTTGTATTGATCCTTTTCGTTTGACTTTTGTGGAGTAATTGTATGGAGATTTTTTCCATTTTCATCGGATTCTTCCTTTAAATTACCAACCTTCTTCGATATAGATTTGGAGACCGAATCCTCCTTTTGAAAATCTGCTAATTTTGTTGGACTGAACGCTGAAGAATCCGCCAAGCCGGTCATAATAACTACACCAGAAATCATGATCCCCAACATCACTCCTCCAAGCATCCAGTAGCCAATTCTTCTTTTTCTTTTCGCCTTTGGAATATGAGGAGCCACACCTTCCCACAATCCATCCATATCAACTTGCTCTCTGTGATCTTTCAGATGTTGTGTGATATATTTTTCACCTTTATCCATAAAATTCCACTTTTTCTAAGTCTTTAATTAATTCTTGCAGCTTCTTTCTTGCTCGCGTTAAATGTGCACGAGACGTACTTTCTTCAATGCCCATCAACTCTGCAATTTCTCTGTGCTTTAATCCGTCTATTGCCGCCATCTTGAAAACCTCCCTACTCACTTCCGGCAGTTGATTTACCAGTCTAAGAAGGTCATCATAATGCAATTCGGTTAATACTTTCGGTTCTTCAGTAGGCGCATTATAAAATTCTGTTGTATACACTGCATTTTGAATTTCCTTAGCACTAAGTTTTCTCAATGCAGTATTGATTACAATCCTACTCATCCAACCTTCCAACTTACCTTGATGCTTATATTTCATTAATCCGTTGAAGATATTAATCCAGGCATCTTGCAAAATGTCTTTTGCTTGTCCGCGATCCACTGCATACCTCAGCGAAACCG
Source organism: Bacteroidota bacterium (assembly GCA_039194925.1). Taxonomy (GTDB): domain Bacteria; phylum Bacteroidota; class Bacteroidia; order Chitinophagales; family Saprospiraceae; genus CAJXUU01. The sequence goes on along the minus strand of JBCCVV010000299.1, from coordinate 1,782 downwards.
AAAACAAAAGAGGGGTATACAAATCAAATAGTTTCCTTTGGGAATGTGATTCTCCACGTTTACATCCCTCTATCAACCTGGTTATCTCCATCAATTGCGTCTTACTCAATATTTCCAATAAATGAGATAATCAGATCTTCTCCACTGGAGATGTATTCCGTATTGATATAACCACCTACTTTTTGAGTTTCTTCATCGTACAAAACAATATTCACTATGACATCCGATTTCACATCTTCGAGTACCTTATCATTGTAAAATACACCATCGTAAATCCCGGGTTTTTGTCCATCAAAAGAGACCAGAAAAACCTCACCATCACTGCGCTCGCCAATTACAACTGTTTCTTTGGGACGGACTTTAATTCTGCACCGATCAAAATCTTCTATTAACTCAGTACCGTCACTTACAATTAGGTTATCGTCCAAGTCTTTACAAGCAAGAAAATTATTATTCTCATTCAAAATAGATTCCAGACCGGAGCTACTTGAATTAATATAGCTCAGATTTTCGGTATAAAAATTAAACTCTATATCCTCATTACCTACCAAGGCTTCACTTTCAAAAATTCCGTTGTCAAGCTGTTCAATTTTATGCTGACCATCGTCTAATATTGCCACAAAGCCTTTCGATTCTGAAAAATCACAGGCATAGGATTTTGCAGTGAATGATGTCTGAACAACTTCATCAAATAGAATTACAGCATTCGACATCCCATCAGATATTCCAGACGTAAGGGTTTGTGCAAAGACGCCATTATTCAGTGTCGTGGTCAATGACATATCCTTTGGAAAATAAGTGGAAATCTCTCCAGAATTACTTGTATATACTGTAGAACCGTGGTAACGAGCATTGCCGTACGCAAGCCGAACTTCTGCCTTTTGAATAACTTCATCCGGTTGGTTGAGTTCCAGTGTTCCATATTCTGCTAGTACGTGTTCTGCAACCGTCCACCAGCCATATCTCTCAATTTCAAAGGAAATTTTGTTGTCGAACTGTTCAATTGGCAATTCTATTTTTTTCCAGATTAAATCAATGCCATCAAAATGAAATACAGACAATTTATCTACATCATTTGTCTTAAACTGGTCTGAACTTAATTCTACATTCAGTTTGCCATTCGTGTTTAAATCCTCGGATCCGCTTACGTAAAATGATGACTCTTTCAATAAAAACTCAACCTCATTCGTTATGAACAACTGATCTGAATTCCCTGAATTCACTTGGCCTCCCGTAAAGATTTTAAATACGAAATCGGTATTTCCAGCTGTTGCGTTTTCGGGAATTGTAAGCATTCCATTGTCATCTGCAATACTGCCTCCTGAAATTGGGACTGAAATGGGATCGGGTGCATTTGGTGTTTGTAAATTAAGTACTACCTCTTCTAAAGATCCATGATTGGCGATTCTGTTAATACTGGGCAAATAACCATCTTTTCGTACTGTAATCACCTTCCCTCTTTTGCCAACTAAAACTTTCTCCACAAAGAAAAGCCCTGTTTCATCTGATTCAATTTCTAAATTATCAACTTCTACTTTACCATCTGCTAAGTAAATTCCACCTTCATCTGTAGAGAAGCCAATCAGGTTAACCTCATAAACAACATCATTTTCTTCTGTCGGAACAGGCTCTTCAACGATCACCACGTCTTTTCCGCAAGAACTAAAAATCAACATCCAAAAAGTCAGAAATACAAATCTTGCCATAGGTAGAAAGTTTCTTTATTATTAAAATACATCAGAACTTAAAAACGCTTAATTTCAAATCCAAATAGCTAAAATT
>JBCCVV010000298.1:0-7585 GCA_039194925.1 Bacteroidota bacterium | reverse complement strand
ATTTGTTAACTGCATCTTTATCTGCTTAGTGTTGAAAGACGCATAAGATGTGGAGAATTTCATTACACTCATACCATAGAATTTACTTTGTAAATGAAAAGAGTTTCAATATACCTGCTTAGTGTGTCCATTCTTATGCTCACATTGTACTCGTGTGTTTCCATTAAATTTCACGATTATGCAGAAACCAATTATGAATTGGCCGCACAATACATAAAACAAATAAAAGATGATACGATTGTTGTTACGGTAAATACCTATAAAGAGAAAGAAGAAATTCTAAAAAGAGCGATTAGCAAAGGCTCAAGCAATGCGGCTACCTATCGTTTGCGCTTGCAGAATCTTCAAGAAGAGCGGGATTCAGAAACGAAAAACCTGATCGACGCTTTTGAAAGGCATTTTTCATTTGCAGAGGTATTGTACATGCCGGACAGCCTTGTGAATGGTTATGAACGTGGAGAAGAAGGGCTCTTCTTTCTTGACTCAGAAGGGAAATTAGACCCAGCGGTAATCTACAACAATAGATCTCCGGTAAAAATCATTCAGATTGATGCCGTTTCCTGGAATGTGGTCATAGGAAATACCATTTTACCGAACCCCTTCCCCAATAACTACGGATATAAAAATGGATTGGCAATGTTTTTTGGTCTTGCTCCCCAGCAAAAGATCATGCAGGAAGCAGCAAAGACGTTTCATCTCAGGTTTGTAAAATATTATAACAGTCCAGATAGTAGGTTATATTATTAAACGCTAACCATTCACTGCCAATTGCAACCACAGAATCTGCACTGTTTTGCTTTCGGAGTTCTGGCAATTTTGCCACAATTTGGGCATGGTTTAAAACCTATGTCGTGTTTATGCTCATTATAAATCGTGGTTGCCATATTATTTCGAAGTTGAGGACAACCATCTTTTAACTAGTCCAATGCCTTTGAGACGGAGGTTGTCTCATATCATCCTTGATTCTGATTTAATTAACCGAGGATGAACGCCATCTGGCATATCTTTGATTTTTGCTCTTCCCAATAATGATTATAGGCCTTTATTTCCCGTTCATTGCGAAAATCACGTACGTATTCTACTATGTCATAAATGAGTTCAGGATAAAGCTCATCTATACTATAACTATTATTTTATCTTTCTATATCAAAAAAAAGCATCTTGAAATTAACTCCAAGATGCTTTTTTGTTTGATTTTCATGAATTTACAGGGCTGGAACTAAATTAAATTCCACTCTTCTATTCAATGATCGTCCTCTCAGACTATTATTATCAGATATTGGTCGAGACTCACCGTAACCGGCAAAATTCAATCGATCTGCAATGATTCCTTGAGTGGTCAAATATTCAAAACAAGCTTTTGCTCTTCGCTCTGATAATTTTTGATTGGCTGTTGCGCTGCCCGTATTATCCGTATGTCCGCTAATCATAAGATTGTAATCCGGATACTTTCGCATGATATCTGCAATTTGTCTTAGAATACCAAAGGATTCCGATTTCAAGGTTGATCGCCCGGTATCAAACTGAACAGCGCGCATTGCAATTTCCAACGTTTTCTTATCCTCTCTCGCAATCTCAGGACATCCATTGGTAGAAACGGGTCCTTTTGTATTTGGGCATCGGTCCCTGCTATCATCGATCCCGTCACCATCCGTATCCGGGCAACCGTTGTAAACTACAGGGCCAAATGTGGTTGGACATTTATCTTCACTATCTCTAACACCATCTCCATCCGTATCTGGACAGCCATTTGTTTTCACACTCCCTGCATCATCCGGGCATTGATCCTGTCCATCCGGCACACCATCGTTGTCTCTGTCTTCTTCCGGGCAACCTCCATTATCAGCAGGCCCGGCCAAATCGGGACAACGATCATTTTTATCATCAATACCATCATTGTCTCTGTCGTTGGATGGACAGCCATTGTATTCAGCCAATCCAGCGAGATCAGGACATTCATCTTCGGCGTCTGTGATTCCATCGCCATCACTATCCGGACATCCTTCTAGTGCTTTTACACCTGCCACATCAGGACACTTATCCAGGTAATTTGCAATACCATCTCCATCATTATCCGGACAGCCATTCAAATCTTTTAATCCTACTTCGTCCGGACACAAATCAAGATTATCTTTCACACCATCACCATCACTATCCATTATTTCTTCTTCTTTCTCTTCTTCTTTTGGTGGCATGGGCTCCCCTTTACCCATCAAATAAACGAATCCAAGCCCATGATGAAAGTTGGTTCTTCCCTCTGTGAATGCAAATCTATATTCACTTTGTAGAGTAACATATGCATTTGGCGCTACTTTTATCTGAAATCCGGCTCCCACCGGTGCCTGTAAATTAAACTCTCCTTCACTTTCGTTCACAAATCCCAAGCCTACCAATACATATGGAACGATCTCTTTTTCCGGTTCAAAAAATTGATATTGAATTTGAGCATCCAGACCATAAACCGTCTTATGCAGAGATCTTCCCTGGTCAAACTTATTCAAATCAAATTCATCATCATTGACCACACCGATCTTAAACGGTACCACCAGATTTATATTTTCTTGTAAATTTTTACTAAAAGCTACCTCAAATCCACTGTGATAATCATTAAACCTCGAAAAACTTCCTCCATTCGCTGTTTGATAATCCATAAATAGTTTCTTGAAGGAAATTCCCATAGGATACTGGGTATTCTGTCCGTATAGATCACTGCCACATAACAGTAATAATGTACTCAGTGCAACGAAGTATATTTTTTTGAACATAACTTTAATTTTCTTTTGCTAAAATTAATTTTTCAAGCAATCGCGGCGTCCCCTTTATTCAAGAGTCTATAAATGCATAGAATGTTGAACATATGAGAAATTACCGTTTATTCAACTTTTAATAGTATGGGGACTTGACCAACTGTGGCATATACCATGCGCACTTGAAGGCAAAATTAAGAATCTTCTGTATAAATGGGTAAGTAATTAGAATATATTTAATAAAATCGTAATATTTTGTACTTCTGATCTACAAGGTTTTAGTGCAATGAATCCTGCTTTAAAATCAGAAATAACAGTTTGCATATTTGTAATTTATTCTTTTCCAAATTCAATCCGTTATTGTAAATATTCGAAATATCCAGTTTGTCTGTTTTTTCTGACATTATCAAAATCAAAACATCTACCATTCATAACTACATAAACACCAGGAGGTTTGGATTGTACAAAAGCCAGTGCGCTACCCAGGTTAAAAAAACCATCGGAAGAAGTACCAAATGCAATAGGTATCATAGCTCCCATTAAGACAATGGTTTTTTCAGCTATATCTTCGGCAGCCAACATCTTCGCAGTTTCGACCATTGTATCCGTCCCGTGGGTAATAATAATCTTATTCAACTTGGTATGTTTGCAATTAAGACTTATAATCTCACGATCCGCATCAGTCATTTCCAAGCTATCCACCATCATGAGTGTCTTAATGTCAAAATTGATGGTACACCGACCTCTTTCGATCATATCTTGCAAGTGTGTATCTTTGAAAAAAAGTTCACCCGTGATGTAATCGTATTCCTTATCAAATGTACCTCCGGTAATGTAAAGTTGAACTTCTGCTCGCATTGATCGCTGAATTATTAAACCAAAAAATCAAAAATATAAAACATCAATCAAAGTATTCATTTTTAGGCCAAAGTTTGATGAATTCAGATCGATTAAATGAATAGATTCTATACACTTCGATTTTCTATTTCTGACATAGATCTCATTTAAAATAGATATTCATTTATACAATGGTTCGGCAATAAAAATAGGCATAAAAGAAAAAAAGTAAATACGTAAATTGGTGAGACCAACCTGTAATCAAGCTGACACCATGATTACACAAGACGTATTTACTCGAGGACAAATCCTCATAGAAACAATGTTACAAAAATTATCAAACATATCGAAAGGGAGAAGATCTGCTATGGTGGAGATTCTCTTGCTGTATCTATCCTGTAGAGGTCGGATGAATTTCTCGCAATTTGGTAGACAAGGAGATCGGTATGAAAAAACCTATCGCTACCATTTCGAAAAAGAATTTAACTGGTCGGGTTTCAATGGACAACTCATAAAATCGTATTGCAGTGAGGAATTGATCATTGGTTTTGATCCAAGCTATATCCGTAAAAGTGGCAAGCATACTCCTGGGCTAGGTTATTTTTATTCTGGAGTTGCCGGAGGGTATAAAAAGGGATTGGAGATTGGGAGTCTAGCTATAATCGATATTCAGCAGAATACCGCCTATCATTATGAATCGATCACGACGCCCAGCAGTAGTAGAGAAAAAATAAAAGATGGTCGTACTATCGTTGATCATTATGCAGACCTTATCATACAAAGAGCTGAAGAATTAGTAGGGTTGAGTCTGGTCCTTGTGGTAGATGGTTACTTTGCCAAGAAGAAATTTGTGAATGGTGTTTGTGAACAAACACCTTTGGAAGTGATCTGTAGATTACGAGATGATGCGAATTTGAAGTATTTGGCCCCCGAATCAAAAGTGAAGAAACGCGGACGCCCCAAACTCTATTCAGGCAAAGTGGATGTCCAAAATATAGATAAAGACAAATTTGAAAAAGAATATGAAGATGAAGAAATGAGGCTCTATAGTTTGATCGTTCACAGTGTTGGTCTGAAGCGAAATATCAAAGTAAGCTGTGTAGAATTTCTGGACAGTCAAGGAAAGCCAAAAGTCAGAAAACTATTCTTCAGCACGAACCTTGAACGATCCGGACTCCAAATATATAACTACTATAAAGCCCGATTTCAAATGGAGTTTATCTTTAGAGATTCTAAACAATATACAGGACTAGAGCATTGTCAATCCCGATCACCTAAAAAGTTGAACTTTCATTTTAATGCTTCAATGACCTCTATCAATGTGGCCAAATGTATCTTAAGAAATGGTGTAGATAAGAACACTTCTATCCCCTTGTCCATAGGAGATTTGAAGATGAAATTACAAAACAGAAATATGCTCTACCGAATATTTTCAATCTATGGATTTGACCATAAGTTGATTAAAATAAATAGGCAATACCGCCAAATACTCAAATATGGTAATATTGCCGCTTAATTTATTACCGAACTATTGTTTATATTAAAGAAATATTTAATTTTTCCATTAATTTTGCTGCGAATTGAATCCAGTTTAACTATCAAATAAGAGCATATGAATACCACTTCCCAGCACATGCTTTCTTCTAAGGTTGCATCTATGTCTGAATCAGCCACTATCAAAATGGCGCAAAAGGCAAGAAACTTAAAATCGTTAGGGCATGATGTGATAAGTCTCAGTCTTGGAGAGCCCGATTTTGACACCCCACAGCACATTAAGGATGCCGCATCGAAAGCATTGGCAGATGGGTATACAAAATATACACCCGTGCCTGGATTACCTGAATTGGTTGAAGCCATTCAGGCTAAATTTGCTCGGGATAATGATCTTCATTTCGAAAAAAATCAAATCGTAGTATCCAACGGTGCGAAACAAAGTATTGCGAATATTTGTCTATCGATTCTTGACCCGGGAGATGAAGTTATCATATTTACCCCTTACTGGGTTAGCTATTTTGAAATTGTAAAGTTTGCCGGAGGGACACCAATTGCTCTATCTGCTGGTATCGATCAGGATTTCAAAGTTACACCGCAGCAATTGGACGCAGCTATCAATCATAAAACAAAGGCCATTCTATTTTCATCTCCTTGCAATCCTACAGGATCTGTTTATACACGCAGCGAACTGGAAGGTCTGGCAGAAGTGATAGATGCATACGAAAATCTACTTGTAATCTCCGATGAGATTTACGAATACATCAATTTTACTGGTCAGCATGCAAGCATAGGCGCAATAGAAAGTATGCGCAACTGCACAGTTACTGTAAACGGCATGTCAAAGGGGTTTTCAATGACAGGCTGGCGTATCGGATATATGGGAGGTCCTGCATGGTTGGCCAAGGCTTGTGCAAAAGTCCAAGGTCAATTTACGAGCGGCGCCGCTGCATTTTCTCAAAAAGCGGCAGCCATTGCCTTATCATCGGATATGGGACCGACATATGATATGAGAGAAGCTTTCATCAGAAGAAGAGACCTGGTCATAGAAGGAATGCAAAAGATACCAGGCATAAATGTCAATCATCCTACTGGCGCATTTTATGTATTTCCAGATGTGAGCTCGTATTTTGGAAAAAGAAATGACACTATGATCATCGATGATTCTAGTGATTTTGCCGAATTGATCCTGGAAAGTGCCCATGTAGCGGTAGTTGCGGGAACTGCTTTTGGAAACAATAATTGTATTCGTATTTCATACGCTGCATCTGAAGAAAAATTATTGGAAGCAATTCGAAGAATCGAAAATTGTTTGAAGGATTTCAAATAAAATCAAGCCTGTAAATTAAATCCACAGGAATAAAAACACCAAGATTCCTGAAAAAGCAGACATCCATAAATCCTTCTTTTTAAGTCCGGAAGTGACCAATGATGGATTAAGTGTAAATATTGATCTTACAATGAATTGCAGTAAAAACCAGGAATAAACGAATTTTGACTTATCGTTTACAGGTGAATCAAAGTCTAACTTGGAAAAAGCAATGAAATCACGGGTTAACCCACAACTACTGCACATTTTACCCGTTTTATCCAGCACTATGCAAGAAGTCAATTTATGTTTAGGACTGATAACAAGTGTGAAAAGAAAGAGAACGCATAATGAACAGGCTACTATAGCATTAAAAAGTTGATACTCCCGATGGTTCATATTTTCTTAAATCACCATAAATTTTAAAAATTTAATTCCCTTTCTCTTCTCGGATAGATTCTTCTTCTCCTTCATCTTCAGCATGTGCTTCATCTCTTTCCTCGATTTCTTCAATATCATTTTCGGTAATATCAATCTCTTTTGAATCTTCTTCAATGATACCTCCGGGATCAAAATCTTCAAAAACAATGTCACATTCTAATTTCTCAGAAAATTTTCGAATATGACCAAGCTTAATCCCTAATTTAGTCATCTCTGAGATTTTGGAAAAAGATGGTTTATTATCTTCCATTGCCTGAGTAAGAATTGCCATTTCTTTTTTCACTTGATCATAGTCGGATCTTACATCATCACAACTCGTATATTCCTTCAAGCCTTCTGTGGCATCGCTAAAGGATTTACCCCATTTATAGGACTGATAACCTGAAATAGCGCAAGCAAGGAGTGATACCCCCACGACTGCTATCGACAAACCTAAATAACTTCCTTCGTCTTTACTTTTCAAATAGGAAATTACTCCCAAAACCAACCCTACTATTCCTGGCAGTATAGCAAATGCTCCTATACACTCTATAAAAGACATAATAAGTGCAATTAGAGCCATTATAAGTCCAATTATTCCTAATGTATTGGGTTGTTGGTTTGAATTCATTCTATAACTATTCGATTTGATTCAAGGTATAAAAAATGGGTCTAAATCAATTTAAGATCTAGACCCACGATGTATTTATTTCTATAAACACCAGATAATCAAAGCTATTCCTTTATTAGCTTTTTGGTAATTGTCCTATTATTATCTGAT
>JBCCVV010000297.1:0-7614 GCA_039194925.1 Bacteroidota bacterium | reverse complement strand
CTTAATAGAATCTTTGTGTGCATTCAACTGCTGTCTCACCTTACTGTGATACAAGTCCGCCAAAGCATAATCTCCTAATATCATAGAGATATTACTCAATTGACCATAGGTATTGACCCCAACATTCAAATTCGAATCCCGCTCATAAAAAGTGAGATACGATTCATAATTCCGCTTGCTTTCTGAGAATCGACCGTTGTGATAATCCAAATACCCCAAACATGCCAATAAATAATAATAATTTGAATCCCCCACTTCTGCAATCGAATCTTTGAAGGAGTCTAAAGCACTGTACATCGAAGGATTGGATGGTCTAGAATTTTTTAATACACTTAGAAATGCTTTTTTATACCTTGATCTCAAATCATGCCGTATTGTATACTGGGCAGCTTCAATAGCAGATTGAAATACATCTGGACCGTATGTACCACTATTATTCTTTTGATCAATAAGAAAGAGCAATGAATCCGAATGATTTAAATGGATAGGTGATTCACTGTAAATGACCGTTTTCTCTTTTTTACAAGACGCCAGAAATACCAAAAAAACAAAACCAATGATCTTTGGATATACTAGGCCCCAATCAATTTTAGAAGAGAAAACGGTCATTTTTCATAGTTATAGCTTTATAAACTTACCACTATTGATTTTATTAATAAAAGAAATTCCGTAATAATATAGCCCATTGTCCCAGTCGGCAATATCTAGATAAAATGTATTTGTACTATGATCAACTTTTTGTGTAAAAATGTGTCTACCAGCTGAATCATAGACTTCCAATTTCCTAGGGTTTTGTTCCTTCTCAGAAAAGTGGAAGCTTATACTATTTTGTGCTGGATTGGGAGAAAGCGTAACTGTGCTTTCCGTATTTTCAAATGATCTCATATCCGGGTCTGGATTATCATACGTAATTGAATGTATGTTACCCGGTGGTACATCAATAAAATCCTCGCAAAGACTAACATCCTCCATACAATCATAAGTGCTAATGGTTTCTACTGTATTGGTCGGAATTGGACCTTGAGTACTGAATATAATATTGGCATCGGATGATAATATTTCATTCGGTGCAATATTGGGCACCGTACAAAGAGAGTAACTAAACCATCCTTCCGTATCGCTGTATGGAATCACCTCCTCTCCTTGTGGCTCATTCGAACCTGGAAGATTAATACCGATATACTCAACAGACAATGTATTTCCAGAGACACTCCATGTAGCGCCTTGATGTGAAGAGAACAAAGGCTTTATTGAATTCGGATCAATATGTTGTGGAAGCCTTATGTTTACCAAGACATCCTCGGCAGGAGCGGTACCTTCATTTTGAAAACGGACAAGATAAACCAAGTGTTGATCAAAAAGGTGATTGGGATCAATACAAGGCTTGTTTACATACATTACGTTTGGATCATTGGGATCAGCTGCCATTGCGGTAAAATCAAATGCTTCGTCCTGTATCGCCATATAAGCAGGATTGGTCGATTCAATTTTGGCGTTTGAGTTGATCCTGGACCCTAGTGGAAAACTCTGCGATTGAGTATAGATAAAGAAATTTCTTTTCTCACCATACTTCAGATTTGAAAAGCTCCACTTCCTCTCCAAATTATTTGGTAATGGCGTAAGCAAATTCCCATTGTTATACTCTTTTTGATTAATAATATGAACTTCAGGAGAAATATTGAATTGAACCGTACCGTCGACACCCAAAGGAGCGATACTTGTTGGTATATTGAGGTTTGCAATGGTAACTACATAAACATTTTGTCCACCGACAGAATTGAGCATCGCACGTGAAATTTTAATATTTCTATTCATAGTCACGTGTGGGGCAGGTGTTGTCGAAGCGGGGAAATTTTGACTCACCCCAAAGCGTTCTGGAAGCCCCCAAGGCGCGTAAGGATCTTTTTTGTGCGCCTCTGTAACGATCCCTCCGCCAGTATTCGAAGGCATTTGATAATAATGGGTGAACGTGGTACTCTTTGTTGTTGAAAAAAATCCATCACCAAAATCGTAAAAAACGGCCATACCGGGATTTACTATGCTGGTAAAAACGTATTCAGCAGGATCTCCATTATTTGCCGGAACGCCTGTGAATGTAGCTTGTGCTGTGAGTAATAGAGGTACTGCACATAATGCATAAAAAGTAAGTAAAATTAATCTTGTCAATTTTCTCATAATAGATTTGTTTAGAGATTACAGAATTGATGGTTTTTCAATTTTATTAGAATAGCCAGCTATTCTAATGAATACACGACCAAGCGGATTGTGACATTTTCAAGTCCATTTTCTTTTCAAATTATTTTAGGATCGTACGAAATCCTATATCCTCTTACGTAAATCTTTCCTTTTTTAACATTGCCTCTTACAACTTCTTCCTTTTCATTATAAGATATTTCTACTATCTCAAAAACACACCTAAACCACTAAATATCAATAATTTATATAATACAAACACCTAAAAATCCATCTTAAAATAATTACATTCTCTGGTACATTCTTGTCACAATCGATTCTAAAAAGCATTCATTGGGTGAAACGTTTCAAACACAAAAAGCTAAAATCAAATTCTGAATTATAATTAATTCATAAACTAAAAAAGATGAGAAATAAAATTATACCTAGCATGTTCTTGCTTTTTCTTTGCTGCTTTCTTTATGGGCAGAATTACACCTATCAAAATGTAATTCATCCCAACTCAATGATCCAGAATATAGATGCCTTTCCGAATGGAGATTATCTACTTTCTGGAACGACTTGTTCAGGATTGTCATGTAAAGGATACGTAGAACGACACTCCAATGGCATTCCTTTATGGAGTACTGCCCTTCATCCAAATGGTTTGGAAATTGTGTTTACAGATCACGTAATATTACCGAATGATGAAATCGCCATCGTGGGCTATATGTCTGATATATTTGGCACAGGATCTGAAATGATCGTTTTTCGATTGGATGGGATGGGTAACAAAATCTCCGAAACATTTTATCAAGGGTACAGCTACTCGTTTATTATTCCCCACAAAATAATTTATGATCCAAACAGCAATCATTTATTTGTCAGTGGCAATCTGGGTGCAGACAATCCTTTATTGAATGCCGGCATGAGCGACTCACAATCGTTTGTAATGTCCATAGAGATGGGAAGTATGACTCCCAATTGGTTTCAACAAATAGATACGGGGCTGCCTATGGGTGCTTTTGATTACGATTGCGCTACCAGTATGGAAATTGTCGATACCGATCTGATATTGGTGACAGGGGCCATGAATCATTCATCCAATACGACCTCTACTGTGATGATTGCCGCTTTGGATTACACAACCGGTACAAGTCTTTATGCATCGGGAATAGACTTTGGCGTTAGTGCCCGTGGTGCAGATTTGGAATTGGATGATCAATACAATGCAGTAGTTGTTTCCAATTCCACAGATGGGATTATCATGTCTTGCTTTGATCCTTTTACGGGAAACATTCAGGGTACACCGCTACTCGATGGTACAATTCTAGCCGAACCCAATTTCGAATTAAACGCTTACGAATTATTGGACATTGGAAACGGAAGTGCTACGATAGGAGGATATCACAATACGCAAGCTGCACCCGGTGCTGGATCTACTCTACAACCTTTTTACCTTACTTATGAGTATGCAAACTGTGGATTTTGGCCAGCATTGGGTTTGCTTTTTGAAGCATCCAATATGCTTCCCTCGGCCGGCAACACCTATACCAACCTCAACGCTTATGATCAATTGTTTACTCCCGACATGGTGGTTGATTACAACAGCCGCAAGTTTTTAATTGGATATGGCAACACAGCCAATCCCGAATACACGCTTGCTGGTCCTTACTTCGACGATGAATATTGTGCAGAACGATTAGATGCGATACTGGATCCAATAGGACATTCTACTGTCATCCAAGCCCAAACACAATCTGTGCCATTGAGTGGAGGTGATTTGCACAATGACTTTCAATTCTACGGACAGGAGACCTTTTTGGTTTGTGAGACTGAGTTTTGTGCTACTTCATGCCCCGTTACGGTAAATCCACTCTGTGGAATTGAATATGAAATCTCGGTGCCTGATTGTGTACCAATTCATCTTGGTGCTACCTATACCTGGACCATTCCTCAATTCGGCACCAAACAAGGCAAAAACTTCACGTTATCATCACTAGGTGGAACGTTTTCATACACGTTGCGAATAGATTTCTTTGACTCGGCCGGTAACCCGAAGGTCTGTTTTTATCAAGATAATTTTGTAATTCCAGACTTTAATTGCTCGGATTTGAATATCACGATTGATGTGGTACATGATTGTGAAGATGATTTCATACTCAACATTTCTCCCGATCCAGGATGTATTTCCACATTTCAAATACTTGATGCCGATCTTTACGATTCATGGTTAAATTATATTTTTACCAATGAAACCAGCCAAAGCATACCCTTTACCATTGGTTCACTCGGTTACGACAGGGTCTACTTTTTACAACTTACGGTCCAAGTCACAGATGGTGCCTTAAATCCAAATGTATTGACCTGTAGCAGTCCAAATACAATAGGATGGTTTTCATATTGGGTCAGTTTTACCATTGATGACTACTGCGATGCTGAATTTGATGCTACGGGATATAGCTCTCCTTACAACACTTTCGAATGTCCGTTGGGCTCGAACGGATACTCCTACTACGAAATCATCCCACCATCTCCAGAGCCTTGTTTTGAATACTATTGGGATGGCGTACTTGGCGGGATTAGCTACATCGATTGTGATGCAACACCTCCGACAGTGCTGATCAAAGACACCTGCAACTGCTGCGAATATTACTTCGAAAGTGTACTTGATCTCTTTGGTGGATCAAATATATCGAGCAACGAAGAATTCAATTATTCCTTCTCGGAATCTCATTCGACCACTTCTGTGCAAGGCTTGGGAAATGAGGAAGAGGTCGTAGTATTTCCGAACCCTTCATCCGATTGGATAAAAATTAGTGCCGGAGATAATGCTCAATACAAGCTCACCCTATTTGATAAGATCGGAAAAGTAGTCGTTTTAAAAGAGACATTCCATTCTGAACAATCATTGGATGTATCCCAGCTAAATTCAGGATTGTATTTATTACATTTAGAAAATAAAGCAACCGGAAAGCGCTCGACTCAGCGAATAAGTGTTACGAATTAACAAATTTGAGATTACTTGAATAAAAGGAGGAGGGCTTTGATGAGTTGCTTTCCTCCTTACTTTGAAAAGGTAATTAGCTCTTAATTTTTTATGCATGACCAATAAAAACTTCAATCTTACTATCGTAGAATTCGATCAGATGGTTTCTAAATTAAAGCAGGGAGACGATGATTTATTTGAGCACGTATTTCTCTCTCATTTTGAAGAGAATAAAAGATACCTGATACGCTATTGCAAAATCGAAGAAGAAGTAGCGTACGATGTGTGTCTGGATACGATGTTGGAATTTATGCATAAACTAAAATCCGATAAAATTCAGTATGGCAATTTGAAATTCCTTTTTAACCAAATGAGCAAAAATAAATTTCTCCAAATGTCCAGAATAAAAGAGCGGAGAATGACGGCCATACTCGAATTGGAATACATAGGAAGTTTTGATGCTTCGGAAAAAGAAAGATTGTTGCAAGTGTTGGATAAAGCATGGCAAAAACTAGGATCAGAATGTCAGAAAATTCTAAAAATGTACTATTACGAAAAATCTGCCATCAAAGATATCGCTGCAGCGATTAAAAAATCTGAAGTGGCATTACGCAAGCAAAAACAGCGTTGTCTGTTTCATATGAAAAACAGCATGACGCAGATAATAAGAATGACCAACTAATAGACTTAA
Organism: Bacteroidota bacterium; assembly: GCA_039194925.1. Lineage (GTDB taxonomy): Bacteria > Bacteroidota > Bacteroidia > Chitinophagales > Saprospiraceae > CAJXUU01. The sequence continues at coordinate 1,762 of JBCCVV010000297.1, read as the reverse complement.
CATGATTAATGAGCTCGACCCCTATTTGAACAATGACCTATCCCCTGAAGAAGAAGAAATGATAACTCAAAATTTAATCCAACTCAAGTTTGAGGAAGAAAAAAAGGCCGTCTGGAGAAAAAAAATAGAGACCGACTATCCTCAAATCAGAGGTCGCAAAATATTTTCGAATCGCGTGCTTACCCTTTTCCTCTTGGCTGTCGCTGTCGTTTTGATAACTGCACTTCTATATTTTACCCGTTCTGAGTCGCCAACACATGTTCAATTCGCTCAGCAGCTCATTTACGAGATGGAGCCCATTCAAGATCCTGATATTCTGAGAAAAGGAACATCTTCTATTGATCAAAAAAGAGCTACCGCAATGTTTTATTTCTCAAATAAAAATTTCAAATCAGCTCTGAAAATCTATGATGAGCTCAATTCGATAAAGGCGTTGAATAAGATGGATTGCTTCTACAAGGGAATGTGTCACTTAAAACTTTCAAACTATGATTCTGCCATCGAATACTATACACAAGCTTTAGAATTAGGTGGACCTGAAGAAGAATTAAACTGGGCCATGGCTTTGGCCTATACCTGTCAGAATGATATGCAACAAGCTATCCCATTGTTAAATTCAATCATAACTAACAATGATTTTGGTGCCGGTCAAGCCAGAGAAATACTAGCTAAAGTATCGGAATCGGAACAGGAATAAACTCATCCTCAGGTCATTTGATTTACGGATTCTGAACCTTACTTGAAAGTGACATCACTTGAAGTTCTAGTCGTTTCATTTCTCTCAAAATAGCATACTTGTCCATTTGCATCCATGCATAAAGTTTCAACATGCTCACACAAAGTATAAAAATCAGACTGCCAAAACCCCATTTCAGTAATCCGGAAGTAGTCTCCGCACTAAAAAACTGAAAACCGCTATATATGAATAATACAAAAAAGACCAAAGTCATAATATTCAAGAGGATATTGACCCATGCATTTTTGCCTCTAAACAAACCAAAAAGCATCTCAAATATATTTTGCTCGTCTAATACATCGTAAAATTTTGCTTCCTCTTCACTCAACGTGTCTTTTATCAATTTGTCAATTTCTTCCATTTCATTTTTCATAATCCATCGTTTTTATTAATGATTTTAATTTTTCTCTTGCTTTAAATAATCGGGATTTTACGGTACCCACAGGTATTTTTAAGAATGCACTGATTTCTCTCAACGAATATTCTTCCAGATAAAAAAGTCGTATAATGGTATGCTTATCATCCGGGAGTTGTCGAATCCCTTCAAGCAAGGCTTTTTTCATTTTTACTTTATTGGACTGCTCATCCGAATTGGCACCAAGCGGTATCATTTTATGACGTTCACGCTCTTTGGCTCTTCCGCTATGCGCATCAATGGCCTTGGTATAGATGATTCGAAATGCCCAACTTTTGAAACTAGCGGCATTTTTCAATCTATGCAATCTCTTTTGAATGATTATCCAGCATTCCTGAGCTACGTCTTTTGCTATCTCCTTGTCTTGAACTACCCAATACGCCCGTTGACAGAATGTTTTATGCCATTTCTTTACCAAAACAGCAAGCACAGAAGTATTTCCAGCTTGAAACTGCTCTACTAAATATTTGTCTGTTGAATATTTTTCCGTCATGAATACTTCACTCAATGTACCCTAAAGACTGGAAAGAATTAAAAAGGTTCACTTGTAACTATACAGCCATATGATTAATTCTATCGTTGTGATGTATTTTGTCATCATTTTTGACCAT
>JBCCVV010000296.1:0-7636 GCA_039194925.1 Bacteroidota bacterium | reverse complement strand
TTCCAATCTGTATTCAATTATTGCAGGGCTCCCTGCGACATAGCATCCAGAGAATCTACCAGTACCTAATAATACATCGGAAACATTCTCCTTTTCGACCTCTAAGTCTGTCGTGATTGTCGCAGTTGTGGTGAATGCAGAAAACAATGTAATCGTAAAAGCTAAACTGAAAAAATAGAACACCTTTTTCATAATAATTTGGTTTTAATGAAGAAATAAGGTTTAAATACACTCTTAGTTCCTTATCGAAGAAAAAGGTAATGGTGGTACTATATAATTTTTAATCTTTTTCTTCCCCATAAAAATAATAGAAGAATAATCAGAATTATGGTGGAATAGACCAGATCGCTTTTGAAAGATGAAATATGCATGGGGTCGTAATTGCCGATTTGAACAAATGCGGCCCAATAATAGGGATGCTGATAGGCTTTCTTTGCATTTTGAATGTATCTAAGTTTTGCGTTTCTCAAGGCTTCTGTTTTTGACTTGCCTTGATATAGTTCGTCGTAGAAATGTACCATGATTTTTGAGGTGGCACAATCGTCGATTGACCAGAGGCTCATGATGATACTAGGGCAACCTGCATGGATAAAACCTCTTGCCAGACTCATCACGCCTTCTCCTTTTGCCAACCGTCCGGAGCCCGTTTCGCAGGCGCTCAATACCGCTAATTCGCTGTTCAGTTTTAGATTATAGAGATCATTGTTCGATAGATAGTCGTCGGCGAGATAAATCTTATTGAATTCGGGATTCTTGTCGTCAAGACAGGCGTGAGTGGCTAAATGGATGATGCGTGAATTGGATATCTCTTTGTTAATATTGAATAAGGTAGCCTCTTTCCCGATAAGAATCTCACCGCCTAATTTTTCTTTGATTTTTCGAACTTCATCTTCATTACACTGCAAGCTGTATAACTCATTTTCATTACAAACACGGGTTGGTCCATTACTATTCAACAGATCAAACGAAGGAGCAACACCGAAGAAAGTATTTTGAACTTTGGACCTATCTGTTTTAAAGCTATTCATGAAAATTGTCGAGGAATAGGAATAGCTCACAAGATATTTTTCCATTAAATAGGACAAATGACTTAAAGAAAATGATACATCATCCGTTTGAGGAAGCTCAGTAATTAAAGCCTCAAAAGGAAGATACCCCAGTTCGCCATCTGTAATTATGATGAGGTGTTTGGAGTTTGCATGTATGATATCCTTGAGGTATCTTTCATAGACGGTTTTGGTGACCTCAGCATAGTTTTTTAATTGATGTTTTATGTTTTGACCTGATGGGGGAGTATCTAAAAAGTCTTTAATTTTTTTGATGTCAGAAGCGTATTCTTTTTTGTAGGGAATGGAAATAACTTTGAAATCATCTTCTGCTATCGAAAATATATAGGTAAACTCATCCCCTGAGAAAAATTCTATGATTTGAGCCCGGGTCCCTTTAATTTTTTGCTGAATATCAATTCTGGAAACCGTTCTGAGTTGATGTTTTAGTTTGTAATATTGAGGGTAAGCGTTTTCCAAATGTCTCAACAGGGCTTCATAATTTTCAGAGTCTTGAAAGTATTGATTGTTTAATTGATTTATTTTGTACTCGTTCACATTTTCCAGAGCATTTATCTCTTCGTAAATTTTTCGATTTAGTCCTGTGATTTGATGACGTAAATCTTTTTCCAATTGAATCAATGAATCAGGAATGTCGGCGAATTGAATAGCGGAAGATTGGTTGATTGACTCTAAAAGCAGGATTGCCTTGCTTTTTTCATTAAAGTCAAATGCCTTATCCAAGTATTCTTGATCACCTGATGCTTCATAAGCATGCAGCGCAGATTGAATGGCAGCTTCATAAATAGGAATGACCTCTTCCGAAAATTTTAAAAGCGTATTGTTTTGTTGATAAGATCTTCTAACATCAAAAATTAGATTGGTCGCAAATTCAAAACTTAAGTTTGATGCCTGAAGGTATTTTTTGTCGTTGTTTTGTTGATACAGATTAAATAGAGCTTTCCCAATTCCAGCATAAGCTTGCATCGAAAGGTAGGCGTTGAATAATTTATCTGATGTTGGTACCAGTTCATCCGAATCGAACTCGTCGTTGCGATTGGATAAGTTGTAAATGGTTTTCTTAAAATAGAGGATCGAAATTGAATCCTGGTTGTTTTTTAAATAGGCTGTACCCAATAGGTTATAAATTGCTGGAAATCTAATGTGCTGAGAATACCGCTTGTGGGTATCTAATTGTGTTTTTGCTCGTGAAATTTGTTTTATCGCTTTTTCAGGGGCATCGTTGTTTAAGTAATATTTTCCCAATAAAACATGTCCTTGAGCTTTTTCAATTTCATATTCATTTTTACAGAATTCAAAAGTCTTATCGATGTAGTATTTTAAGCTGTCAAAATTATTTCTCGCCAATTGAATTTTGGCAAAGCCGTAATTTATTTCTATGGCCAGAAACTTATTGACATTGGCTTGTTCAAATTTATCTTTAGGAAGTAAAGCTTCGGCCAATTTTAAATTTTCAAAAGCTTTTGAAAAATCTTTTAAATCCAAAAAAGTGGTTCCTCTTCTAAGGTAGATGTCAATTTTATTTTGTTTACCCATTGAATTGGGATGGGCGGATTCAACATTAAAACATTCATCATAGAATTTTATCGCTTGTTCTAGGTCTCCAATGAGTTTATAAGTATCTCCAATGTTTTTAAGTGAGCTAATTGCCAAGTCATATTTCTCATTGTGTTTTTCAATTTCTAATACAGTTCTAAAATTTTTTATCGCAGACGTATAGTCGCCGATGTCTCGAAGCGAAGTGGAATGATTGCTTAACGAAACAGCATAATATAGGTTGGTCGGATCAAGATGTTTTTTACTTTCGTTTAGCGCTTTTAAAGCATATTCTTGTCTCTTTCTGGATTCGTTCTTTAATTGATAGAATGAGCAATAAGCGTTAAGGGTAAGAATGTATTTTTCCCAGTGTTGACCACTCAAATACTCTTTTGAAGCATTATTTATGTAGTAAAGGACACTATCTGAATTTGTCCCAAAATGAAAAGCGGCCTTATCAAAATAATAATTCCCAAGCTCTAAATGGTCACCTTTTTGTGATAGACAAGAAAAGGGAGCGCTGATAATTAAGTATATCAGCGCTCCTTTTAATTTATTTTTAATAAACATAATTGCAAAGCAATTTAAAATATGTCAATTAAAAACATTTATTGTTTGATAATTTTCTTAATCAGTACTTTATCTTCAATGACAACTCTGCAAAAATATGCACCTGGAGTGATGTCTTTGGTGTCTACATTAAGCTGATTACCACCCAGTCCAATTCTATTTTTCTGAAGTACACTTTTTCCTGTTAAATCAATGATTTGCAATGATTCAATGAGATCTACTTTCTTATTAAAGTTCAAATTAATTTCATTAGAGAATGGGTTTGGTGAAGTTTGCATCGTGATGTCTTCACCAGATTCCATAACAAAAGTCAGTGAAGAGGATTCGCCGTTATTTGTGGCATTATCCTCATCTATTGCAGTATGCTGCGAATCAGAAGATTCCAAATCAATAGATTCATTTGTGGTAAGGGTCTTAGAAGGAGTACATAACTCACAATCATTTCCACAAGCCATAACGTTATCATATTCCAATTCACGACCTGGAATAGAAGACGTACATCCTGGAGGAAGCGTATTGCAGTAATTGCACGATTCTCTAAATATTCCGCAGTAAAAGATATCTGTAGAGCTGGCATTGCTTCCGATGTCGTAGGTAAAGCCATCGTTATCAATCAATCTGGCATCAAAGAAAAATGAAGACGGTGCAGCAGGACAAACAGAAGTTATATCAAAAGTCAAGAGGACTTCTGCAATGTATATTTTGTAATTATCGAGGTGATGGTCCAATTGATCATAGCTATATTCGTAGCTATTGATAGGTCCTATTACCTGGGTGACACCGAATGCAGTATATTCAAAAAATATGGGCTCAGTACCTAGAGGTAGAGGATAGGAAACACCGGGAGTTGGATTACTGACCAGATTTGTTACCGTAACTGCTGCTCTTACTGTACCCGTACAAGTATTTGGATCAATAACCAAATCAGCGGCTACTCCCGGACAACTATATTGGTTCCCAAACGGAACAGCATGATAACTGCATACTTTTATTAAAGAGATGGCAGCATCGTCTTCGGTGGTATTTGGAGAAGCTATACTTATTTCAGAAGAAAAAGATTCGACAGCGTTGTCGTTACATACTTCGGTTGAAGAATTCGATGTTTCGTCGAAATTGATGAAGGATAAACAGATAAGTGCTAGTCCTAACACTAAAGGGAAAAAACGTTTCATTTTTTTAATTTTGAATCAATTAAATAATCTATGCGCGAATAGTTGTGTTTAAGATTGAATGGAATGTTTGGGCGTTTTGAATTTCAAAAGAAAGACAAGGAATCTAAATTAGGAAAATCGTACCCTGAAATCTGTCAATTTTAATTGGCAATTATTCACTTTTCAGGACTTTGTTCCATTTAGAAAAAAAAGGTAACTATCCATTTAGAACTTTTTTTAAAATAAATATTCTTTTTTTGCATTACCATTTTCATCTAAATGATACTAACAAACATACCCAATGTCTGAACTGGATGACAAAGCGTTGATGGCACTCTTAAGATCAAGCCGTCGACAGGAAAATGATAAAGGATTTAGATACATGTACGGAGCGTACCTCGGTATGATTCAAAATGTGGTGCTAAATAATAAAGGTGATGTAAAAGATGCTGAGGATGTTTTTCAAGATGCATTGATCGTATTGTACAATCAGTCCAAAAAAGACGATTTCGAACTGCGCTGTACGATAAAGACATATCTCTATTCTATTTGTCGAAATCTGTGGTTGAAGAAATTAAGAAAGTCGAGCAGGATAGTGGAGTTGAGTGATACTGTAAAGCAATTTGTGACAATAGACGAGTCTCAACTCAAAACGTTGGAAGCGACAGAAGAGAAAAAAATTGTAGCAAATTATTTAGGACAATTGAGTGATGGGTGCCAAACTATATTGCGGTATTTTTATTTTGATAAAAAGAAGATGTCTGAGATCGCTGATTTAATGGGGCTCGCAAATGAGCAAGGCGCAAAGAACAAAAAATCAATGTGTATGAAAAAATTGAAATCATTAATGAAAGATTCAATTCACTTTACGTAATATAGTATCAAAATGGGGCTAGAAGAAAAACATATTGATCAAATCGATGCATACCTACAGGGGCAACTGAAGGGTGATGAATTGTCTTCTTTCCTCAAAGAAGTGGCTGAAAACGAAGAGCTTAGAAGAGAATTAGATATTCAAAAGGCCATACAGGAAGGAATCGAGCATAAAAATAATCAAGATGTAAGAAATCGATTGAATCAGATTTCTGCGGAATTTGATAGCCCTGAAAAAGAAGCCAAAGTTGTGTCAGTGGGTTGGGGTAGGATCGTTTCTTCCATAGCTGCGGTTTTACTATTGTGTTTTGCAGCCTACTTTTTGTTTGATCGAACTTCGGATACAGGAGCAATTTATGCAAAACATTTTCACCCTTCAGAATTAACAATCACACGATCGACAGATGTAGATGCAGAATTGGTTATCTTAAAAGAACTTTACAATACTCAAAACTATGAAAACGCACTTCCCTTGTTTGAGCAAGTGATAAATGCAGACCCTTCTGCATCAAACCTAAGATTGGCCTATGGAAATGCGCTCATGAAATGTATGAAAATGGATCTGGCCAGCGCGCAATTTGAATATATCATCACTATTAAAGATCCATTGTATATAGACCAGGCCAGATGGTACCTGGCATTAGTAGAGTTGAACGAAGGAAATTTAGTCGATTGTCGGGCTTTGCTCCAAAGACTTGGTGGGGATACAGAGTCTGATTATCACTCTGAGGCCTTGCGTTTGTTGGATGAATTAAAAAATGTAGAATGAAAAGAGATAAAGGATGTCGAACCTCTATCTCTTTTTTCATTACCGTAGTTGAGAAATTGCTTTAAATACCAAAATAACCGGGTGACGCTCCCTTGTAAGTCTTCACAAATGAAATCGTTTCTTCAAAGGTATCCGCATCAAAAGTGAGTATTGTGTCAATGGCATATTGCAATTCTATTCGTTTAACTGAAATCACTTCTTTCTGACTTTCTGGGTCAAAAGTTACCGTAGTATCCATTACGACTTCGGTCAACCATCGTTTTCTAGGGTCGTCCAAATTGGTAGGTATGGCATAAGAAGGAACTATTTGCGAATTAGGCATCCTTGATTCAGAAGCAATTTTGGTTTTACACGAAAATTGGAATAAGGTAAAAGAAAGAACTATGGAAATAGCAAGATAGGACAAGTAGTTAGGTTTGGATGTTGAATTCATCATCATTAATCTCATTTTTATTATCGAATTAAAATTATGTACAAGTTGGGAATGTAGCTTTTGACTCACATGCGTCAGGATGAAGTTTTGGTAATCAAGTTTGCCGACCGTTGTGATGACAAACGCATCAGCAAGGAATTCATGAATTTCCACCAATCTCTGTCTGTATAAATAAGAGACAGGATTAAACCAAAATATAGATTGGAATATCCAAGATAGAACGAGGTCAATAGAGTGATATTGAGAGATATGAACTTTTTCATGTTCGATTTCTATTTCGTTTACCTCGTTTAATTTGGACGCAGAAATTATAATGTTGTTGAAAAATGAACACGTAGCAATATCATCTTTGACTGTAATAACTTTTTGATTTTTGATATACGCAATTTTACCATTTCGAATAAGAAAAACCAGATTGAACAATTTACGGACCAGGACGCTAAGACTTATGATAACTCCTCCCATATAAAGACATAGCAATGCATTTTCTAAGGTGAATGTTGAATTTTGATCCACCTGTTTTACGACTTCAATGGTATTTGATATCGTAAGCGAAACGGTTTTTGTAGAGGTGTAGAGTGTGAGTTGTGGAATGATGGAAGAAAGAAGAATTGAACCAATCAGATAGCATCTATTAAAAATATACAGGGTATGATTTCTAAATAGGAAATGATAAACCAAATAAAAAAGGATAAGGCATATGCTGGATTGAACTAAATACGTGATCATCGTGATTTATTTTTTTGAATATTTAGAAAGGATCTCTTCGATATCTGTTTTCGATAAATTCTCTTCTTTCATAAAAAAGCTTAACAACTTTTCAGGTGAGCCGCCAAAATAATCGGTTAGTAAATGTCTAAAAATCGATTTTTGATATGCGCGTTTGGTTATTTTTGGATAGTATTGATGGCTTTTGCCAATTTTTTCGTGACGTATAAACCCATCATTTTCAAGTTTCCGAATCATGGAAAGTACGGTATTATAAGGGGGTATTGGCGGTTGGATCTTATCGATTACCTCTTTGGGGAAGGCCCTTTTTAGCTTCCATAAAATATTCATAATTTCTTCTTCTCTCTTATTTAATCGGATCATATAATTTCTTTTATGATTAAATTTTCGTCAATATAACGAATATTTCGTTATATTTTGTATACCACGTTTACTAAACTTTTAACGTTTAGTAAACGTGGTATACAAAAAGGCCGGTCTTTGACCGGCCTTTTTCGTTTTATATAAT
>JBCCVV010000295.1:0-7639 GCA_039194925.1 Bacteroidota bacterium | reverse complement strand
CTGCCACCATTGCACCACTGAACAATCAAAGATATTTTCGAAGAAAAATATTCATCATATCCCTGTAGTATCAGGATCTGACCTGATTGGAATGATCAGCAAGACCGATATTGAGCGTGTATCTTTTGTTACCAATTTGCAAGATGCAAAGGCCAATACTGCCATCTATGATAGCCTACAGATCGAGCAGGTGATGACCAGCCAATTGGATACCGTTCAGAAGGATGACCAAATTCGAGAGGCGGCAGAATTGCTGGCTGGCGGAAAGTATCATGCAATACCAGTTTTGGAAGGTGAAAAATTAGAAGGCATTGTCACCTCCACGGATGTCATCAATTATCTTCTTGAGCAGTATTAATTGATATAGAGGATGTTAGAAGCAATTGATTTCAAAGACATCTTAAAAAGATACATTCGTATTTTGGGACTAGTACGACTGTGGTTTTATTGGTAGAGAGTCATGAAAGTGGCTCTCTTTTTCTCAATCCAATACGAATAAGAACAATAGTTTTTTGGGGTTTTCGAGGCTCGCTTGTAAGGTGGGCCTCATTTCTTAGCAGTCATTTGGAAAAGGACAGTCTTGAAAAATTCGCTGGGGATGATATAGATTTATACTTCGAAAAGAAGTATTGCAAGGTTTCGTTCTGAAAAATGAATACGCTGCCGTGATAAGCCGTACATCTTTGCTTTGTACGAAACCGGATGACTGTAGGAATTATCTCTCGTCAACCGCGTTGGACCGAACAATTCTCACTTGTTTTACTAGTATATATTGCAAAAACTAAGAAGCGAAATGCCATTACTTTGAGCCAAAACACAGCTTATCAAATCAATACACGAAGCAAGGTAACCATTCCAATTCCCAACACCAATAAAAGGCTAAGTCGTTTGAATCGCTCTTTTGGAATATAATGCAATAATTTTTTCCCTATCCAGGTACCCACCCAACCAATCAAAACTAAAAATGGCACATAGAATAAATATTCCGTTTTTATAAATCCATTCATAAAATAGACTATGGTACGGGTAAAGTCCACTCCAAAATCGATAACGGCAGAGGTAGCAATAAAAACATTCTTTTCCAGATTAAAAGCGGCCATGGTAAGACCTCTCACTGCGCCACCTGTTCCAAGTAATCCCGCCAAAAACCCAGATAAGGTCCCGCCAGCAATGGCTTCTTTAGTCCCGCTCTTGATCACTAAATCTTTATTAAGCAGAAAAAGCAAACTCAGCACGATAAGAAAGATTCCCAATGCCAATTCCAAATAATCCTTAGTCACAAAATTTGCTAAAAGCCCACCGATAATTACAAATAGCACTGCGGGAATACCTAAACAGGTGATAAGTCGTTTGTCCAGCCCTTTTCTGAATTGCGCAATCTTACTAAGATTACTGGCTACATGAAACATAGCCGTAAGTCCTAAAACCGTCTCGAAATCAAAATAAAAATTGGCAATCGGCACGAAAAATACAGAGGAACCAAACCCTCCAATGGTCCCAATCACCTCTGCGATAAGGGCAAATAATAGAAACCAAAAATTAATATTGGTAAACATGTATTATGAGCTGTTTTCTTACATCCTCTATGCTATGCTTGAACAGTGTACCTTATGTAAAAAAGAAACCTGTTCAAAACTTTATCATTTCAATTGTTGTAATTTTTCGGCTATTCCAGATGGAAATGCGTAGAAATTTCACGCACCGATCAAGCCAATTACTGTCATCATAACTACTCAGGTGATTTTCGATTTTACAAATACAAGTTGGTAAGGCTTGACTATTTCTGGCCCTCACTTAAAAATCAGCGCTAGAAATTAACCAAAACAAAATTTTGATGGCTTTTCAGTCAAAAATGATGACAAAAATTACGAACGCCGATCTTATTAATCAATAACCTGTGTAGGTACAAGTTATCTAGTGCGTTGCAAACTTTTCGTTTTGGGCAGCATTCGTATTCTGCTCATCCAGTGTCCAATGGTCTGTGACTGAAGTTTGTAACCATAGATCTCCCGACTTACGAAAAATCTGTACATGAAGCCCAAAAGATTCTTCCAGATACGTCTCTAATTTATCTACTGACATTTCTCCTTTCCATTCCACAACGCCATCTTGAATCTCAGGATTAAGAGCTTCTACCGCTACGTCTTCATCAATTTCATCCTTCTTCATTGACCCAACAAAATGACCGTGAGACTTCTTATAAAAGACTAACTTCAAATATGGAAATGCTTGTATGAACGACTCGTTTATTTCACTGACTAAAGTGTTTCTTTTGATTTTCATCTGATTTAATTTTATTCATAAATACCTTATCAAAGGTGTACTAATGCGTTTATGAATTGCATGATTTATATCATCAATGTTAATGATTCTAATCACGCCAATAAACCGAAACGCATGGGATATTTGTACCAGCAGGAATGAAGAAATCCTTCAAAAAATAGAAAGGAGCACTCATTCAAATCTTCAGATGTAAACAATCCGAATGAAACACATTTTAACGCTTACCGACTTTTCAGAAGTGGCAGAAGCTGCCGTTGAAGCTGCTTTTGTATATGCCAAACAATATGGTGCCGATCTTACTATATATCACAATTCCGTAGATGGAGATCTGATCATGTACGAATTAGCCGGAGATCCTGAAATCGAACACTTTACTCTTAAAAACAACGTTTCATCCCCTCCCATATCCAAATGGAAGTCTCTGGCTAGGGAGCACAATATAACCGCGAGGTATTTGACTGGTTCGGCAGATTTTATTCGAAAAATTTTTAAACTAGCGGATATACTGGAGACCGATTTAATCGTAATGGGATCGTCCGGAACCCACGGAAAAAAAGGATATTCCTGGGGAAGCAATACTGAAAAAGTGATCAAACATGTGAATATTCCTGTGCTGGTGATCAAAAAACCCATTAGGAATTATAGAATCAAAACAATTGTATTCGCTTCGTCCTTTGACAGTAAAGACAAAGAAATCTTCAACTATGCTCTTGAATTATTGAGTCCTCCAAAGGATGCTACTATCCATTTACTGAGTGTAGATACATCCAGTTTCTTTTCTCAACCAATGGCACTTATGCATTCGGCGATGAAGGAATTCGAAGGATTGGCAGCACCGCATAACGTACAATCTCATTTCTACCATGACTATTCCATTGAAGCAGGGATTCGGCATTTTATGGAAGACGTCCAGCCGGATATTCTTATAATGAGCAATAAGAATGTAAAGCCGATTAAACGATTCTTTTCCGGCAACGATACGATTCGGGTAGTCAATCACTTAAATTTCCCGGTGTTATCCATTGATTATCGAGATACTAATCTATAAATGAGCACTTTACATCAAAAACAGAAGTTTGATCAATGATAAGGATTAGTACTAAAAGTGATCTGAATCACCCCAAAAGCCTCTGATTTCTTTGAAATTTACAATGAAACCAACATAACATAAAGTATAAATTTTAAGTGCATATGAATGCCAACATCTCCATAGAAAAAATCATTACCCGAAACCTTAAAACCCTTCACCCCAAGGACAAGTTGATCCGGGCGAAAGAGATTTTTGACGATTACGATATTCACCACATTCCTGTACAAGTAATGGGTGATATCAGGGGCATAGTAAGCCTAGGGGATATTCTTTTTTTAAAAGGCTTCACAAATAACTCATTTGATGAATTCCTTAAAAATAAAAAGTTTGACCTCATGACAATCGATGAAGTAATGACCGCACGCCCTTACTGTGCCAATGTGGATGACCTGGTAAGTGAGGTTCTCGATTTGATGACCGAAAAAAGAGTAAATGCCCTTCCGGTTAAAGAAAATGACGAATTGGTGGGTATCATCACCACCTTTGATATCCTTAAATATTTCAAAGACGTATTAAACAAACAGTAAGAATGAATACAATAGAATTATTAACGCTGCAGGTAAAAAATGTGATGACAACGGATGTGATCACCGTTCAGGAAACGGACACTATGCAAATGGTTTGCGACATCATAGAATCATCTAAAATCCATCACGTTCCTGTTGTAGATGACGACAACGTGCTAAAAGGGATAATCAGTAAAACCGATGTCGCTTTACTTAAAGATTGGGCGACAAATCTGGATCATGCCACTTCTATCATCAACAACGAACAGGTATTAAACAGTCAAACAGCGGGTGATCGAATGACCCGGCAAATAGCAAAAGTTGGACCAGATGATATGCTGGAAACGTGTGCAGATATATTCAGGGAAAACCTCTTTCATTGTCTACCTGTCTTGGTCGATGGTAAATTGGTCGGTTTGATCACAACCTATGATTTGATTCGGGTAGCCTATAGAAAATCACCAATGATGTCTTATTAACATGACTGGTAAAATGAAAATATTAGTCCCTGTTGATCTCTATGAATCTACCTACGCATCGTATAAGTATGCCAGAAATTTTGCCGGATTGATCAACGCCAAGATCACATTACTTTATGTGATCAACAGTGTCTTTACTGCCAATGAGGTGGTTTCTTATGATCCTTATCTGGAAATGGAAACTACAGCAAAACGAAGATTGGAAGAATTCAGTAAAAAGTTTCAACAGGATTTTGGCAATGATCTACCAGATGTAGATGTTGATCTAAAGGTGATGTTTGGAATCCCCGGATTGGCAATTCCAGAATATGCAGAAACCAATAAATTCGATCTCATTGTGATAGGCGTAAGGGATAAACACGGATTCCTGGATCGTTTGCTGGGATCGGTTTCAAATGAGACAATTAATGAAGCCAAATGTCCGACCATCTTAATTCATCAACGTACGGAATACAAAGTTCCTGAAAAAATCCTTTTTGCCTTTGACAAGAAAACGGATCTAGATGATGCATTGGAAAATTACAAAGAGCTCAATGATATTATTAAAGCAAAGACAGACTTTTTACACATCAATGTAAAACAGACGGATGATATCTCGGAGCAAAAAGCCGAGATTGTATCTGAGCTTTTCGAAAATGACGATCCCAAATTTGCCTTCGAAATCAAAACTTTAAGTGGTACTAATGTCAACACAGGCATCCGTGACTATTGTCATTTCGAACATATAGATTTGATCACCATGATCCATCGCAAAGAAGGTTTATTTACCAATTTCCTCCGTCCGGACAAGAGTATAAAACTAGCACAGGATTTCCACCTGCCGGTTATCGTATTTCAAGAAGATTAAAAAACTAAACTATGATTAAAATATTATGTCCCACCGATATGTCTGAGCATTCTGTCACAGCATTGCACTATGCGGTAAACCTTGCCAATGATCTGGATGCCGAACTGCATGTCATCACTGCCTATCAAGTATCAAAAAAAGCTTCTTCCTTTATCAATATTGAGGATCAGGTGAAAGGGAACACCACCGAAGACCTGGAAAAGGTAATGGAAGAGATTACTCCTATGATAAAGAATGACAGAGCACCTCATGTACGTGTTTATCGAGGCAATCCGGTAAATGTTATACTTAAATACTCCGAAGCGAATGCTATTGATCTCATCGTTATGGGAACACAAGGAGACAATAGCTTACGTACTCTTCTCTTTGGCAGTGTAACAGCAAAAGTAGGTGCTAAAGCAGACATTCCCATGCTGGCTATTCCCGAAGCAGTAAAAGAAAGGTTGCAAAGCAATAAGATACTCATGGCTCTGGACAACAAGGTATTGGAGCATGAAGCAACATTTCGAGTACCGAAATCCCTGGCCGAACGTTTGGGTTTAAAAATTGATATCCTGCACATTGCGGATAAAGATGAAGACTTTCCATTCGATCCATACATTTCCACTTATTTAGGGGATACGATAGGTGAAGTACATATTAAAAATGGCAAAGATCCCGTAAATGAAATTAAAGTCTATGCGGAAAATAATAATGTGGGCATACTTATCATGATTCGCCGAGAACGTTCCTTTTTTAGCAAATTATTTCAGGTCGGTAATACTGCACAAGAGATTGCCAAGACGGATATTCCTTTGATGATCCTCCCGGAGTAGGTTGAGGGAATACATGAACAATTTAAAGCCTTGTAGTTTGAGTTTTAGCTGCAGGGCTTTTTTAGTTAACCACGAAGGTCACTAAGATACACTAGGATTTCACAAAGCTTTTATAGGAAACCGTTGATTACTCTTTTTACACCATGTTTGAGCATCTTGACGTTGAAATTGATTAACATCCCTAATTTGCAATTCGATAGTCTTAAATACGTTAGAATTTGCGCCATATGAATTTCATTTAATGCTTCAACGCACTTTAATTCAATAATAAATTTATTATTCACCATAATATCTATTCGATAACCTATATCCAGATGAATAGAATTATAAATCAATGGAAGTGGTTTTTCTTTCTCAATAATTAGACCCTTTCTCTGAAGCTCATAAATAAGACAATTTTGATAAGCACTTTCCAATAACCCAGGTCCAAGTTTTCGATGAACCAGTAAAGCAGCCTCAAATACATTTTTGGCGATTTCATTTTCCGTAATCATATTTAGCAATTGATTTTCCTCTATAACCCGACTTTAATCATTCTGTGACAAATGCATCAAAAAATTCTACTTCGTGAAGCCTTAGTGAATCTTAGTGGACCTAGTGGTTTCAATAAAAACATGACCAATATCACCCTCCCGACTGACGCTAATCCTAGTAACATCCCCCATTCATTCCTGATATTTGAAGTATAAAAGCGAAAAAAATTAAATACATCATCTTGTCTACCTTCAAAAAAATAGTACTTTATCCACTTTGTGACGCCGCGGAAAAGGTTCAGAATACGTACATCGACTACATTAAAACTTTTATAGACAGTGAAATCATTGAAGATGCATTTATGGCCCAACTCTAATGGCTGGTGCAACTGTTTTTTACTCTAAAATCAATCCATACACATGAAACAGAATTTAACGATAAATGAAATCATGACTTCTCAACCCGTTTGTATAAATCTGGAAACCAGAATACCGGAAATAATCACCATCATGGGGAAATATGAATTTGACCATCTTCCCGTCTTAAACGATGAGGGTCTACTTAGGGGAATGGTCTCCAAAACTGATCTTTATCAAAGAGCACTAAGTTTATCCAAATCCACTTCAGGTAAATTGTATTCTGAAAAATCACTCTTTGCCACCAAAGCTGCAGAGATCATGACCAGCAACCCAATTTACATCGAAACGCATCAAGATGTGAAAGTTGCCATAAGACTAATGTTGAAGGATAAATTCCATGCACTTCCTGTAATGGAAGAAGGCAGAATTGTAGGAATCATTACGGCAAAAGATATATTAGAGACTATGTCAACCAAAGTGACAATCGTATCCTAGAGAAAAATCAAGACAAAAATTAGCATTTGGATTAATTATCTGATACGTGGCAACTGGCCCCAGTATCAAAAGAGAAGATAGGAATAGCGTAAAATCCCGTTGTTCACATTTTATTTATAAAGATTTTTTGAGTGAATAAAATATAAGCAAACCATGTACGTTTTATATAGACAGAATGTCTAAGAATCCCTCATTTCCCTGCGTATTTACAAATTTTAACCTAATTGAGAAAAAATTGAAAAATGAGTGAATCCAGAGTATTAAATTACAATTGTTTTTGATTTGAATTTT
>JBCCVV010000294.1:0-7744 GCA_039194925.1 Bacteroidota bacterium | reverse complement strand
ATATTTAATTCTAAATTTGAATGTGTATTTTCTATAGTCAAGAATATAAAACAACTAAAATGAAAGATTCTAAGGTGATCGAAGGAAAAGCGAAGCCACGAGGTAAGTATCCGCATTATAAAAGGGTAGGAGATTATATTTATATATCCGGAACCTCTTCCAGAAGAAGCGATAATACGTTTGACGGTGTTGAGGTGGATGAAATGGGCACTACCAATCTGAACATTCGTGCTCAGACCCGTGCTGTATTAAATAATATCGATTCTACATTGAAAGCGGCAGGATCATCTTTGAAGGATGTTGTAGATCTCACTTCTTTTTTGGTAAACATGAATGATTTCGGAGGTTATAATGAGGTGTATGCGGAGTTTTTTGATTACGACGGTCCGGCCAGAACCACAGTGGCAGTACATCAGTTGCCGCATCCTTACCTGGTCATTGAGATTAAGTGTACGGCGTATGCACCGTTAAAGCGCTAAAAACATATTTTCAAAAATTTAGGCTAAAGAATAGTTGCTGTATCATAGAAGAAGCAGACATAATGAGGCAACACCAATGACATATTTAATATTATAATTTTTCTGAATATATAAAATAGAAACCCTACTTTTAGGGTTTACTAAGAAAAGGTAATCCACTTGAACAAGGCACTTGTAATTATTCCCACGTATAACGAGATAGAAAACATAGAAGCTATCATAGCAGCGGTATTGGAGCAAAATGAAGTATTTGAGGTGTTGATTGTTGATGATGGTTCACCGGATGGAACAGGGGCAAAAGTGAAAGAGCTACAAGAGGCAGGTAGTAAAGTGCATCTAATTGAGCGAGCAGGCAAATTAGGACTGGGTACTGCTTATCTGGCAGGATTCAAGTACGGAATCGAACACAAATTTGATTATATTTTTGAGATGGATGCGGATTTCAGTCATCCTCCAAAAGACTTGAATAATCTTTATTCCGCTTGCCAGAATGGTGCTGACGTTGCTGTCGGAAGTCGATATACCAAAGGAGGAGGAGTGAAGAACTGGTCGAATTATCGTTTATTTTTGTCCAGGGGAGCTTCATTGTATGTGCGTATGATTACTTGGATGCCAATTATGGACCCTACTGCAGGATTCAAGTGCTATAGACGTAAGGTGCTTGAAGTCATTGATTTGGATAAGATAACGTCGATTGGGTATGCCTTTCAGATCGAAATGAAATATGCCGCGTATCAAAATGGATTTAAAATTGTGGAGGTGCCTATTATTTTTGCGGATCGTGAAAAAGGAACTTCCAAAATGGATGGTTCAATAATAAAAGAAGCAATTACCGGTGTGTTGATAATGAGATGGAAGGGCTTGAAAGGATATTATAAGGATAAGAAATAGGCTTTTAACTGATCCTTTTTTTAGTTGTTTAGTAACATAGCTTTTTAGTTTTCAGTTGGACATTATTGAGTTGTTGAATTGTTGGTCTGGGTGAAATAAAGGAAAAGGTGTCATGCTTCCTCAATCAATATTTCATTGTGAAAGTCTATGGTTGCCCTCAAATTATCTTGAATTTTGATTTAGAATGTAATGACAGGGCGTATAGAATCCTACTCATTCTATACGTAATTTACAATGGTGGATAATACTAAGAATAAGATGAATGCGATTGGTGTTTGCAATAAAATTTAGTTTTGAGATTCACGGATTGTGATTATTGATACTCACACCTTACAAAAGGTGATTTTGACTCTTTTTACAATGTTATCATTTGTAATAAAGTCTGTTGACAACTACAGGAGAATTTAATACATAGTCCTTATTGATATGCAGGAATATAATCCAGATGTTTAATTTCTTTGACATTATAATCTAACGCACAGCAATAGGTTTGCACCCCGTTGCAAGCCATAAGGTACGGTGCGCGCATCACAAGATTGTAGTTGGCCATTTGGTCAAAAGTGGACTGATCTATCGCGATGGTATGTGCTTTACATTCTATGAGTAAATAGGGGCGGAAGTTTGAGTCATACACCACAATGTCAAATCTTCGCTTGAGTCCATTGACATCCAATCCTTTTTCCACTTGGATTTTCTCCTTGGGATATCCTCTGAAGATTAGATATTGAATCAATAACTGACGTACCAATTCCTCGGGTTGCAGCACCAGGTATTTTTTTCGAATAATATCAAAGATATAAACAATCCCTTTTTCGTTTTTGAGCTTTAGCCGCTCTTTGTAGGAATGTAAATCAATGTCTATCATATTTTCATTCTACTTTGAGGCATTTGGAACAAGTAATGGTGTAAAACTGAAAAGACTTAGGATAATGGAAAGATGGAAGAGATTTGTCCGGGTAGAATACTCTTTTCATTCTTTTTAATTTCTCGATTTTACTCAGAATAACAATTTTCAATTTTTACCATTAGACTTCTTCCGGAATGATTTCATTTTGCTTCAATTGTGGATTGTTTTCAACGACTTTGGCAGGTGATGGGGGCAGATTACCACTAATATTGGTAACAATTGCTTGAAACTGCCCTGCATTGTCGATCAGTTGGTCACACGTATTGATAGAAAAGACTTTGTAGCCCACATCTTTAAAAAGCTCCACGATCTTCAGTTGCCAAAGTGCGTGCTCAACCAATTCACTATTGATCAATTCATCTTTCAGCAGTAAGATCGGTCTTCTTTCCGTGAATAGGATGCTTTCTGTTAAGCGGTCATAAAGAACGCCGACAGTATCAATGACTTTTACATTCAGTTTATCCAGTTGACTTTCCAGAAAAGCATCATCATAGTGTGGAAGCAAGGAAATGATATTGGCATTTTTCAATTGATAAATCTTGATATCTTGATTCAACGAAAGAATAAATTTAGCCAGTTTTTTTGCTGCTTTTAATTTGTCTGTACTGCTCAATTCTGAAAGTGGCCGGGTATATCCATAGTCATTCAGGTATAAGAAGTTGTTCTTTTTGCCGGACATGTTTTTTATGTCGTCACTTTCGATGGGCGATAGATAATGAGCTTCGCTCACAATGCTCTCGTTTTTATTAGAAAAAGACATCACAAGATCATAATCATTGGCATAGGCAAGCGAATCTGTAATATGAATCGGAAAAAACGACTGTAAAAAAAATCTGTTTTGCAAAGCCGTATCTCGCCATGATGTTCCCGGAAATTGTTTCTTTTTGAAGAGGGTATTGTACAATTCCTTTGAAGTGTTCTTTAATAAATCAACTGATTCTACTCTCTTGTCATGTAAGTTGGCAATCAAAGAAGCAACCTCATACTGATTGGTCGTTTTTGCCTGGGAATAATAATCTTCCAGCAGTTTGGAAGAAATCGAATTTCGCCCGATTACCTGATATTGAATGTGCTGGTTATACCACTTTTCGAAGCTGTTAATCCAATTCTCTTTTGGGGATTTTTTGAATACATCAAACAATTGACGAAAGATCGTACTTGAGGAATTGAAAAATGATTTCCATTCAAAGTAGGAAGAAGAGGAATTTAACAGGATGGTGCATCGCTCAATATAGTCCGCTATATGTTCACTCAATTCTACCTGTTTGACAAAACTCAAAATGTTGTGTTCCAAATCAATATCAAAAAGAGCGGTGCTATTCATAGTGTCAATCAGTGCTTCCAGTCTTTTGTCGAGATTTTTTACAGCGTTCGAAGATGTATTTATTTTATTTACACGTTGTACACTGTCTTGCAGATTTTTTCGGATACTGACCTTATAATCATTTGCTTTTTGACGTTGAACATCAATGAAATTCTGAATGTAATCGTACGTGATCATTTCACTCGTGGGAGCTTCCAACTCTGCATACCATTCTTCTGAAATGGACTGAATCAGACTAGACAATTCATCAAATGCATCGATGTATACCTTATTATTGGAATGTGCTTTTTTCTTTTTAAAAATGGATAGCATTCCATCTTTAGTGGCAACTTCTGAATTTTTCTTTATATGATAGGCGATGCTGGCCTCTTCGTTGCTGGTAAATCTTTGTTGCAGACGGTCAAAAGTATTGTCTAATTCATAAGTAGATTCATCAATAAGCGTTTGAGCTGTATTTTTAAAAGCTTGCATCAATTGAGCGCTTTCTTCTTGGAAAGACTTCAACTGGTCCTTTATTTTGAGAATGGATTCAGCGGTCATTTCTTTCCAAATATCTTCTTTGAAAAGTGTAAGATGATCGTAAAGATCAAATTGTCGATTGTAAAGTTGAACGGCCGTAGTTATCTCTTTTTTTACGCCATAATACTCATTGGGTGTATACGTAAGCGGATCAACAGGTATTACGTTTAATGGAATTAATGAAGTTTCATTTCGTTTTTTATATACGGCGTTTGTGGCAAAATCACGAAACGGAATATCCGACATCACTTTGGTATCCAAGGCATTATAGTATTGATCGATACGTAATTTACGAGCGCATTCCTTTTTATCGGATAACACATATCCAATTAAGGCGTCTGAATTTTTTTGCTTTTTCAGTGTAGAACGCATTTTGATGACATCCACTTCCGGCATGGCTTGCTTGTCAGAAAGATCAATGGTAAGATCATTTAAACCGACCGCTTCGAACATGTTTTTCAGCGTTTTAAGATGCTCAGGATGTTTGATATGGATCAATATTTTTTTACCCTCGGCAAGAGCGGAGGTGCTGGCTTTACATACGGATTGAATGGCGCAGATTACATCAAAATACTTATTGGAAGAGGCCTTATTCTGCAGTATTGCATTGACGACCACTTTCTGCTCGGGAGAGAGAATGTAAGGCATGTTGTGTAGTTTTCGTTATAGAACAGTTTTTCTGCCCTTAAAATTATCTTCAAATATATTAAAAAACTTTAATATGTTATACTAATCCATATGGACAAACACGTTGCCTGGTAGAGATTCGGAAACAGGTAGGTGTAGTTTAAAAGAATAGGCCGAAAGCAAAATCCGACTAGCACAGGGATTGTACCAGTCGGATCGGCAATTAAACAGTTAAGTATTTTATTGGATGATACTTATTTTTTCAACCAAATCACGTTCGCCAATTTTTATTTTTAGAAGATAGGTTCCCGTTGGAAGCTCATCTGAAGAAACAGATAATATGGTCTCTCCACTGCTCAATTGTGCGGATTGACGTTTGACCATTTGTCCCATGAGATTATAGATTTCAACTGTAGAGTTTGTGTTTAATGCACTTTTAACTCGAACATTTACGACCTCATTTGCAGGATTTGGATAAACGCTCAGTTCACTTATTTCTACTTCATCTGGTAGACCTTCGATCATTGGTGATTTACCAGACCGTGTTGCACTGACTATATCTTCATTCTCATTTGCCAGGCCATTACAAGATGCTCCTTCATAAATTTTAATTGATCTGAAATAACTGTTTCCAGTCGTTGGGTTTGCATCGTTGTCATCTACAAAGAAAAGACGATCAAAATTTCCTGTGTAGTATTGGCCAACCGGGATTACAAAAGACTGCCAATTGCCGAAGGAAGTATAATCAAAGTCTCTATTTCCCCAATTTTGACTGCCGTACAGTTGGAAAGTGAAACCTGAAGAAATACTATTGTTGTTATCAAAACCAATTCCATGAATTTCGCCTCCAGCTGTTGATCCAAAGTCAAATTCAAGGACTGTATTAGCCGTTACCGTATAATTGAGTGCGATTGATTTCCAGGCATTGTTGAAGATTGCTATGCCATTTCCTGATTCGACATCAGACCAAGTGCCATTGTCCTGATTTCCACCGTATGAAGCTACCGTATAATTGTTGAAATTAATCTCAAGACAGTTGCTGCCGCCACCATCTGGCTCGCAGAATGAAGTGGTTTCAGAAGCCCCAAAGGCCCCTCCGGTCACAATAGTATTTCCTCCTGAACTGGTTAACGTATATGAGCCATTACCATAACCACAGCAAATTCCGTCGCCGTAGGAGTCGTTGATCGTAAAGTCGTAACAACCATCTACTAAACAAATGGATTCTGTATACGTAGTATTTTGAGAAGTGTATGGTCCACCTGAGGCTACGGTGTTTCCTCCGCTTGTCACAGTCCAAGTCGTTTCACCAGGATAATTGTCCGTTGTGATTTTAAGCGTCAACTCATTGTCTGTACAACCCCCTCCGCCACAAGGCTGTAAGCAAGAACCTCCTGCTACGGCATTTCGTATGGCATTACCAGGTTGAGGTCCAAATCCCTGTGAGAAATTGACACCCACCCCATTCACTGCATAACAATAAGACATGATTGTACCACCATTAGATGGTAAAATCGGATTGTTTGAATTGTAGCAAGCGGCACCTTCCGTATTTCCGAGTACGCTTGCGCAATCGTCGATTTGAGTATTGTTTCCGTTCCAATAGCAGCCATGGGTATGGAAAGACCCAAACAAATGACCGTATTCGTGAGCCGTTATTTCCATATCAAAAGAGTAGGTAGGAACAGTGGCAATCTGATTTAAGACGCCACTTACACACATGCGGCTATTTTCAGATCCGCAAACTGCATTTATGGTAGCCGCAAGACCTCCAAAATTAATGTTGGTCAGGAGATTCGCAAAATCAGCATTGAAATTATTTCGATTGGCCTGGAAAGAGTTCAGTTTGGCTCCGGTGGAACTGCCCGTATACGGACTGGAAGAGCTCCAGACAAATGACTGTGAAAGAACGGTATTAATATTTTCTGCGGCGTATAAGGTCGCTTGTCCATTGAAGAGCGCATTGATGTAATTGTTTGCAGCGGCCGAGCTTGACCCGAGGTTTTGATACATGTTGTAATCCATTTCCAGAAGTAATCGCACACAATCCGATAATGCCCGACCATGGCTGTGATCTTCCAATTGTTTTGGATCATATCCCGGACCTTCATCCTTGGTATCACACATTCTTCCTGTCTCAAAGGTCATGTCGGTATCCAGATACAATACATGTTTTTCGGATTGAGGGCCCCTCTCTTGTAATTTTCCCAACACGTAATTGCCATCCTTTTTATTGTCAGAAATAAATCCTGTAATTTCATTGGCGAATACACTTATGGCTACTAGAGAATTGGGTTTTCCAGAAATAATTCCGCGATAATGAGTACCTCTATCCATATGGATCACTTGTCCGGAAGGCTCCTCAATCATTTGATAATCTTCCGAAAAGATTTCGACCTGCACCAATTCAAGATGCAAGGATCGGTTTTTAACAGGGACATCAATAGAGAGAGCCTCGGGATTGGATTGCCTTAGTGCGTTTAGACCATTCAGATCCAGGTCTAAAACAGTGTAGTCGGAAAGTTTTGACGCATCGATTTTTACCTTTCTGGAATTATCAACCGAGAAAATAGCATGTGATTCAAAAATTCCCTTTTGGGCTTCGACCAATTCTGCCGGTTTTATAGTTTGGGCAAAAATGGAGGTAGTAAGGAAAAGCAAGAGCATTAATTTGGTTAATTTTTTCATAGTTAAATGATTTAGAAAATAGTTGAAACACCGTTGTGTGTAAGCAAACAACACCAGCCACGATCATTACATCATGTGAACCAAGAACCATAAAATTTCCTGCCCTAACAGGAATTACTCGTACATTAATTCAATCTCAACCATAGGTTAGTAAATAAACTAGCCTTTTCATGGCCATAATTATACCTGGGATCTACAGCGTTTGGAAGAAAGAAGAGTGTTTGTAAGACATAATGAAAACTCTTCCCAATTTGTCATTAAGTTATTAGTCAGTCAACCTTTAATACTCTTGTAAGATATTTACTTTTT
>JBCCVV010000293.1:0-7918 GCA_039194925.1 Bacteroidota bacterium | reverse complement strand
CGTAGAAAATACGACTTTTGGTGAAGATGGGATTTACGATTATGCCACCGTATTCCTTGTCGGAATAGCAATAATCTTGGTTACCAAAGATATTGTATTTGGTAAATGGATTGGAAAATTTATTACCGGAATCGGATTTAAACCATTTGGCTAAAAAACCTTCCGCCTTAAGCTTGTTCATGGCAGAATAGGTAGTGTCCTGTTCGTATTGTAAGCTTCCTTTTTTTATTGGATTGCTGGTCTGGTGTAGAGCATTAAGAACAGAGAGGGAAAGGAGTCTTTTATAAAAAACAAGGATAGTCTCTTAATGGACTACAAAAAGCGGACAGGCCCTATAATTTACAAGCTGATAAAAAGAAAACGGGTTAGTTTTTTAAATAACGACGATCGTGGCCAAAAACATTAATACGGCTGTAATCCTACGAATAGATTATCTGAAAGGGTCACTTGGTGCTCTGGAAGCAATCTATACCTGGCTTATGGAAGCCTGTGCTAAGGGGAAAAAGTACTAAACCCTACTCGCTTCATACTTAGTCTGCCAAACGGGCGGACCCACAGGCTTATAATCCTACCGTCAATTGATTGCTTTTCAATTGCAGATCCCACTGTTTCCAATACCTATTCGAATAGACTAATTGGCCTCAGTAAGATTTTAAGAATACATCTTGAATTTTTAATCGCTTCATTTCTTAATTTGCTATTATAATACCAACTTACAATGTGTTTAGGAGTTTCTTTTTTCATTAAGTCTTGTTATATTTAGTAAGACTTGAAAACATTCAACGACAACTTATTATTTCATGAGCTTCTCTTTACAGGACTACAGTACCGACGACCTAATCAAAATGATAAAACAAAGCCCTAAGGAAAGAGAAAGGATTTTAAGAGCGATATGTAAAGATGAAAAACTCAAAAGTGGAATCCGGAAAATTGTACGTAAGTTTCAAGGAGTCTCCATTGACTTCGATGAAATATTTAATTTGACCTTGGTTCAATTTTTGAAAAAGGCCCTGGCAAATGATGATTTTAGTATTCGTACCAATCTCAATAGTTACCTGTTTGGCATTGCAAACTTTCTGTGTTTGAACAAATTAAAAGACAAACACAATAAGACTTTGACCATTGATGAAGAAGTGGAGAACCGTAGCACGGAACAGTCGATGGATTTACAAATCATCCACCAGGAAAAGAAAATGATTCTGCATTCCATTTTAAATAAGATTGGCAAAAAATGCCGTGAAGTATTGATAATGTGGGGAGCAAATTATAAAATGAAAGAGATTGCAGAAAAGCTAAATTATTCAAGTGATGTAGTTGTTCGACGGAAAAAATTCGAGTGCATGAAAAAATTATCAAGCTATATGAAAAACCATCCTAAAACCAGAGAATTGTTTGAATTATGAATTATGCAGACCATATTGACGATTACATGTCCGGTGCATTATCAGGTGATGCGCTCAAACAATTTGAAAACCAGTTGAAGGTCGACCCTGAATTAAAAAGAATTGTTGATGAATATTCTGCACTTAAAAACATTTCCACAGGATTATTGGAAATGCAATTGCTGCAGGAAGTAGAAGAAGCGAATGCTCCTCCAAAAACTTCCATTCCATTTTTAAAAGCATCGCTTACCAGACTGCTTTTGCTCGTTATCGGCATTGCACTATTGACATTTTTGGTGTACAGATTCATGAGCAATGTCAATGATAAAAAAAATGACACCCCTTATGCTTTTGCCTATACCGAACCAATTTGGCCAGTGGTCAGAGACAATGAAAGCAGTAATTTATCGAAAGGTGTAGCACTTTATCTATCGGGTGACAAAATGAATGGGAAAGCCCTAATCCGGGAAGCTTCAGAAGAAGATAGAATTCTGGCCAATTATTGGCTTGCAGAGTTATTTTTAATGGAAAATCAATTGGATAGTGTCCGTCATTATCTGCCCAATGTGGATGCAAATCATTTAAAATACAGTAGAATCAACCAAATTAAAGCCTGGATTGAGAATTAATTATATTTCTGACATAAACACCAATAAGCCCCATCAATAGGAAAAAGATCAGCCCCATGACAACGGTGATTTGAGAGAATCGAGGTTTATGAAAAATTGGGTTTATGTTTCCATTTACGGTGTAACCCGCCCAATAATGGGGGTGCCTGGCCTCACCCTTTTTTGCAACTAAAAATTTTCTCTTTGCATTCGCGAGGGCGGTATTTTTTGGCAACCCCTTACTCAATTCGGTATAAAAATGTTGCATTATTTCACTGGAGGTCTGATCCGGGATCGACCAAAGTGTGGACACAACTGCTTTGCATCCAATGGCCATAAAACTCCTTCCTATAGAGAGGATACCTTCGGCCACCGCTAGTTTTCCACTACCTGTTTTGCAGGCACTCAGGCATATCATATCCAATGGCAAGTCCATGTGAGCGATCTCATCTTCATACAACCGTTCGCTTTCATCTCCATTCGCAGAATTCAGCATAATATAATTTTGTCCCAGTGAGGATTTGTCCGCTACGGCATGAGTCGTAAGATGGATGATCCCATGCTTTTGGGCAGCTCTGCTGAAATTGATTTTGTTCGCCGCCGTTGCCTCATAGGCATGTCCTCCTGTAATTGTTTTTATGTAATCGGCTTCTTCATGAGCAAACGGCAAGTAGTACACACTTTGGGAATCAAAAGTGGGCATAAATATACCTGTCGAACGTACATTGTGATCGCCTTCATTCAACTCCAGGTACATTCTTGCCGAAGGGCTGTATGAAATGTCATGTTGCTGAATAATAAATTCGTCATTGGGATTGACCAATGATTCAAAGGGAAGCTCATTGATATTTCCATCGAGTGACAGAATAAGAGAGTGATTGCCATCTTTTTCAATCAATCCATCCAATGCATTGTACAAGTTTCTGCCTGTGGCCAATAATCTATCCATTGATGTAGGAAGAACAATTTCATTTTTGATATCCAATACCAAAGAATCGATCCTGGACCTCGAAAACCGTTCAAACTTTATGTTCTTCTCATCAGAAACAGCCAGACCATAATAATGATGCCTACCGGCAAAGAAAGTTATGTAACACGAGCTTTCTGGTAAATGCTCAATTAAAATATCAAGGGAAACAGCAGTATCCTTACTATTTGTGTATTCTTGCCCCCACTGGTTTCGAATTGAATCTAATCGTTCAGTGAGTTTAAATTCTCGATTTCTTAATTCATAATTATCTTCTGACAATTGCATTTGGTGTCGTATCGCCAATAATTCAGAAGAAGTTTTATTCAATTTTACGGACAGCGAATTGTTCAAATTCCTTCGGGCTAAAGACTGCCGATGGGTCAGTAGAAGGTTCAGGCTTTTTAAGTCTTCTATAACTCCAAAAATCAATTCATAATCTGAACTTTTCGCCCGATACAATACGTCCAGGTAAAATTCATAAATTGAATAATAGACTTCTACA
Organism: Bacteroidota bacterium; assembly: GCA_039194925.1. Classification (GTDB taxonomy): domain Bacteria; phylum Bacteroidota; class Bacteroidia; order Chitinophagales; family Saprospiraceae; genus CAJXUU01. The sequence goes on along the minus strand of JBCCVV010000293.1, from coordinate 4,456 downwards.
GATTGAATGTGATCGCTAAATAAAAGATATTCAGTAAATCTTTTTCTTAAATGCGCCTGCACATCCTTCATCATTAATGTAAGCTCATCTTTATTGCTTTGTGCAGTTAGAATCTGTGCCTGCAATAGCCAGGATTCGAGTCTGGCACCATCCAGTCGTAGAGGATACTGCTGGCAGAGTTCATCTATACTTGACAGCCATGTATTGGCTTTTGCGTATCGATGTTTTTCAACCAGATTTCGCGCATGCAAAAGCTTGTATTCCACATCGAATTCGAATTCTGTTGGATGGATTTTCATCTTCTCTTGTATCAAGGTAGAATAATTACGTATTTCAAGGGTATCATCTATGGCCAAGGCATACTTCAAATGCGACAAGTCAATGGAAATATTTTTTGCAGAACCCGACAAGAGAGGCAATTCATCAATCCATGAAAATAATTCTTCTACCTTTTCCCATCGCTCCAATGCTATGGCCGCATCAATCTGGCCTAAAAATCGACTCGCATATTGATACACCAGTCGTTCCATCTCATCCCTGGACTTCAATATCATCTTCTTTCGAAGTACTGTATTGCAGCGTTCATAGTGGTTATAGGCGGACTCAAACTTTTTTTGCTTTTGATCGATTTCAGCAAGTTTCGAATAAATCGAAAATACGACTGGGGCTTTGTTCTCTTTCTCTGCCATGACCAATTCGTCTTCAATGGCGTATTGATAGATTCTTTTTGCCTTGTTCCAATTGGATCGCTTAGATTCAATACCTGCCATACGCTGATAGGCTATATTTTTAGTTTCGTGAATGGCGTAGTTGTATGGTGCACCTTGATCTATGGCATTAATAATCAGGGCATAGGCATGAAATGCTTTTTCTAATTCACCGTAATTAAAGTGGTAATGCCCTTTTCTTAAGTAGGTAGTCAAAAGACGATCTGTATAATCAAACGTATCCCTGGGAAGGTAATTCACAAATGCCTGTTCATAGGTATCCAAGGCAATTAAATGATCCGATTGAATCTTGTAATTTCGAAATTTGTACACCGCCCATTGCCAGATTTTGAATATACTATTGTAACACGAATCACATTCCTGGCTCAGCGATTGCAGCTTGTCGTTATAAGCCCTATAGTCGTCAAGACTAAGTTGCAGGTAATCCCTGTTCACCTCTTTTTCTATGGCAATACAGGAATCGTAGCAGCTTTGGCCAACGGCGAAATTACAAACAAGCAAAAAGAGGAAAATGTATATCGATTTAGTCTCCATCAAGCTTGAAAGGATGGCTTAGCCTTCTGTTATCGTCAAATTCCACTTCAAATGCCAGCTCTCTTTTCCCTCTGATGTCAAGGACCGATGGAAAGGTTATTAGCTCACGGCCCTTACTAAAATTTCCCAGAATGGTAATATCCGGTATATTTATTATTCTGGCATTTAGAATGTTGTATTCGCCATCGTTTATTAATTTCAAAGCTGCGATGCCTTCCCAAAACACGTCCGGCCTGCATTTGGTAGGGTCACCATTTATCAATCTCGAACAGGCAAGTTGATATTGAATTTTTTCTTCATCCGTTGCACCTATCGGCGGGCAAGTACAGTCGAAGATGTTTGCAAGTTCAGTACAACGTGAAAGGTATGAAGAACTGGGTTTGGAGTTCGTATTATCTATTGTATGGGTGCTGCTATCCACTTCTTCTTCCGTCTGCAAATTCGATTCCATTTCGATGTTATAAGCGATAATATCTGAAATGGTGTAGTATCGGAATTCCTCCCCATTCGATGCCTTAAATCTATATTCCCCACCCTTTTTATGCAATTTACCCTTCATAGATGGTTCACTAAAAAAATTACAGCTAAAAAGACTAAACAGGAGGGGCACCAATACAACAAGGTATTTCTTCATGGGTATGGTTTTTTTTGATCTATAACTACCTTAAACTTACAGATTAAATCAGATTTTTACTAATAATCAACAAAAATTAACCGCCAAAATTCCATTCATTACAGGCTGACTGTTAATTACTTATATATCATCGATAATTATTTTGTTCAATTTATTACACATGACACACAACAATCTGGCTCCATTTCTACACCCCAGAGTATTATTTAACATTTAAACTAAAAATCATGAAAACAATACTTTGGACCGGCTTACTCCTCTTAGGTCTGAGCAGTAATGCACTCGCGCAATTAAAGATGACATCATTCAGAATGGAAAGGCATGCTTTTAAATTTACAAATACAGGATTTAAAGTGGACGATCACTTTGCAGATATTTTTAATTGGTCCGGTCTCTGTGGTGGAATGATTTACACAGCAGCCGATTATTACTACAAAAATATGGTGATCCCAAATCAGGACTACACTCCTTCTCCTGGCACGAAGTTGTATAACCATTTATGGTCAAGACAATCAAAAGCTCACGAAAACATCGCGGGTCAGATTGCAGAATTTGAATTCAACCCATTTGGTTGGCGAGATGATGAATTTTGGCGCTGGGGTGTAAATGAAAAATTAAGACAACTGGTAAATAATATAAACAACAACAGACCCACCCCTACTGTACTCTTGAGAAAATCAAACGAAATTTTAATGGATATAGCCGACAATCATTGGGTCTTGATTGTGGGGTACGACTTGGGGCGATACAACTGGAAAATGGACAAAGATCCATACTTCGAAGACATTAAGATCATCGTATATGATCCCAATAAATCGGATGGATATAGAGTATTGACACCCAAACGAGAATCAGGGAAGTTGATTTTCATGTATGGGGATTATGATCTGAGAAGTAAATCCTTCTCCAGAAAAAATGGATGGGACTGTATCACCTATCATCCAAACACTCACTTCTATAAAAGTGTGCAAACCCCTCCAAGTGTAAAAATGCTTCCTACGAATGGCAGGGGAAATGTATTTCAGATCGTTGCCCGATGCAATACCGGAAAGGATGACCTGAGAGGTGGATATGACAACGTAAGTTTTAAAATTAATTATGCAAACGGAACTTCACAGATGTGTAGTAATGTCAATTTGAAGCGACGCTTAAGATCATGGAGTGTAGCTAATTTCGAACTTCCCTTGAACAGAAGAATCGATGTTTCCAGAATTAAGAGTGTCGAAGTAAGCACTTCCCTAGCCGGTGGTCTTTTTGGTGATAATTGGGATGTTTCGAGTCTAGTATTAACGGCCTATAAGGATGACGGAACTAAAACTGCTATTGGTTCACTTTTTAATAAACGATTTACGGGAGAGCGCAGAACACAAAAAGTATTCAACTCGCACTACAAGCCTATCGGCAGCTCGAACGCAAAAGAAAAGAAACTGCTCAGTATAAACGCCTCAAGTTTCAGTACCCCCATTCACAATAACGATTGCAGGAGAATCCAGGGAGACATATCGATTTCGTGCCATAATTCGAAAACCCATAAAGAATATAAGGCTATTACTTCTAAAAAACTAATTCACTTTCCAGGTTCAAAATCGCACAACTTTGCGTTTCATAAATTCGATCAAAACTACAACAGCAAGGAAGTCAAGTTTGAAATAGATAAAACAGCGCATGCCAAAAATGAATATTACTTCAAAGTGAATAGTTCGACCTTAAAACGATGCCATAAATCATGTGATCTCTGTAGAGGATATCATTGCAGAATACAATATCCCAATTCATCTAAAGTCTATGGAAGTTCATTTAGAAACAATAATTATACAGTAAAATTGAAGGCTACGAATTCCAGTCGAAAAGAGCATCATGACATCTCTTTGGGATTGAGGGTGAGTAAGTAACATCAATGCTGCGGAGCTTATATAGAGAGGCTGTCGCGTAATGGTTGGTAGTCTCTTTTTCGTCTTATTAATCCTATTATGTACTTGATTATGGAAAAAAGAGGTTGTGTCAATATCACATTTAAACCTAACGATCGAATCAATAGAATTTACTTCTTCTGAAATTGGGAGAATGTTTCAGATCAGCTGGAAATAATTGTAGATTTTAACGTGTTCCAACACTAAATTCTTCTATTTCCACCCTATTCTGAAAATCAACAAAAGGGTTTCAATTAATTAGTCAAAATATATTCCAGTTAATATGAAACCTTGTTGTAATTAATGATCAAAGGATGATTTTGCTTGCCTGGTCATTTAATTTACAAACACTAATCGTTCTGTACGAATTGCTTGACTTAGATTAGAGAGGGTTGCCTAATGTTTGAGTACTTATAGGCTGGCTACAAACGTAGATATACGCAAAATAAAGTTATTTAAGCATATCATTTTATGGACCAAACAAGAAGTTCAATAGTTTGAGCATAGTTTGGAATCGAGTAGAGTGAAGTAAAAGAGCGGCTAGTACAACATGGTATGACCTTACTTTTACTTCAACCCTCTCACACCACCGGACGTACGGTTCCGTATCACGGCGGTTCCTAAAATTTAGTATGAGTAAAACTTCGTAT
>JBCCVV010000292.1:0-7954 GCA_039194925.1 Bacteroidota bacterium | reverse complement strand
GTGATTCTGGATTGATTGAATTGGAATGTTGGTCAGCATATTTCAATCGCACTTTTTCAGCTTTGATGACATTGAGGTACAGATTATTGGCTACAGTGTACAGATAGGACTTCGCTTTTTCCGGAGCTACTTTTGCACAATTCTCCCAGAGCTTTACAAAGGCCTCCTGCACGGCATCATGTGCTTTTTCCTCATTACCAAACTTATAATAGATGTAATTAAAAACCGTTTTGGAATTGTCCTTAAAAATGGAACTGAAGATGCGTTCTTCACAAACATTGCCCATGCATTGGTTTTTACAAGGTTTCCCAAAGATATTTTAAAAAATGAAGAGCTTTATCAGGATAATCTTCCGGTTATTGGAATTACCTGGGAGGCCGCTAATGAATATGCTCGATGGAAGAATAAGGAACTGCCGGAATTTGATCAAATGATGAAAGCGATTACCGGACCTGACAACACTATTTATCCCTGGGGGAATAAAATCTGTGAGCAATGTGTGAATGATTTAATCAATCCATCGACCAAAGACAAGAAAACTATTCCAGTAGATCAATTACTTATAGATGAAACAACCCTGCAATCCTGTGCATCCTGGTGCGGTGCCTATCATTTGGTGGGAAATGTAAAAGAATGGTTGCGTGACTCTCCGTCCGATAATCCGGATGAAGCTTATATCGCTGGTTGTAGTTGGAGAGAGGATTGCAGAGTATTTGGATTGAGTTATTATTATGCTACAGAGAGTAAAATCTCAAGAAGTAATATGACTGGTTTTCGTTGTACTGCCCGATCGCCCAAAAAAATAACCTGGCGTATTTACAAATTTTTATTTGGTAAATTTCTTTGAGATGCTAAAAATTAATCCATGACACATCTAAAGCCTACCGATTGGTGGCGCATATTTTTAACTGCTTTTTCTTCCAGAAACAAGATCGAATAAATTTTTCCCGGACGCATATAATTCCCCCCTTTTATGATGGCCTGAGCAGTTATTATTTCATCCTCTTTCTTTTCTACGGAGATGGTCCATTCTGATATATTCCCAGCCATGTTGTACACTCCGCTGGGAGACATGTCAGACCACGTCACATCTACATTCTCCGGATATCGTTTTTCTAGTTCTCCTGATACCAACAAAGAATCCTGATAATAATCACCCCAAGGGTAGTAATTGACTTTTCCTGAACGAGCGGCAATTTCCCACTCTTCTTTGGTAGGCAATCGTTTTTCTGCCCAATTGGCATAGGCATAAGCATCCCACCAGTCTACACCAACAACAGGTTGGTCGGGTTGATTGAAAATGCTATCGTCCCAAAACTTAGGGATATAATCTTTGCCTGCGGGTTCAAGGGGATGTCCATACCAGTGAATTTTTACCAGTGGATCCTTTAAAAATCGTGCATATTCGGAATTAGAGACTTCGGTCGAATCTATGTAAAAGCCTTTGGTGTATTGCTTTGTCAATGGTTGATCATAAAAACGCTCAATCATTCCGAATGATTTACTGGCCCTTACAATTTCTAACAATTTATTATCCGCCGGTGGGCCTGTCCAATATCTTCCGCTTTTTACATATCGCATTCTTCTCTTTGATCTGATCTCCTTAATTTTATCAATACAACGCTTATAATTGTGATACCTGTTAACCAACTCATCGAGCGAAATTTCCGGATTTATGTTTTTTAAGCCTTGCACGAATTCTGGTATAGGCATATACTCTATTTCTTTTTGATAAGAAACGACCCGAAATCCAATATCTTTTGCTTGATGATTAGCCTCTACGATCTGGTTGACAAAACAAAGCGAAAAAATACTACCCGGCTTTTGATAACATCCCCCTCCCCGTACATTGGCCATCCGCGGAAAACCATCATTCTCCCATGATTCTGTCCATTCCGAAACATTACCGGCCATATGGTATACAAACTGATTGGTAGCTCCCTCCAAGAAATTTTCATCTCTTCCTTCCACAGGGGTGAAGTGTAGATCATTGTCCATGTTGACCTTTTCCACTGCAAACTGGTTTCCCCATGGGTAAATTGTTTTGCCTTTATTTTTGCAAACATATTCCCACTGATCATTTGATGGTAGATACATTCCCAGAAAACGAGCGTAGGCGTAGGCATCAAACCAATCCACACCTACCACAGGTTGATTTTTGTTGTTAAATTTTGCATCGTGGCTGTATTTCGATTTGTAGTTTTTATTACGAGGAGCATCCTTGTGGCGAAACAAGATGTGTACATCATCATACCATCCCATAAACGCAGAAAACCATTCGTATTCCTCGTTGGTCACTTCATAAGGATCAATATAGAATCCACTCTTCACTCTTATTTCCTGTGGTTCTTTCAAAAAGCTTCCAGAGATATTTAAACTTAAGTCTTCGATCTGGCTTATGTCATTAAGCATGGAATCAAATGGGCAACCAATTTCATATTCCCCATTCGGAATTAAAATCATGGAATTCACATTACGCTTTACTTTACTTTTTCTTTGCAGATCATAGAAAAATAAAAAACACACAATCAGTCCAATCGAGGAAAAAAATAAAACATTCAACGGTCGTTTGTACGAAAACATATGAGTTTTTGCCATGTTATATCAATTTTCGATTTCGAAGGATAAGTATTGCCAATATTCCAATCAATAAAATCACTGCCGCTAATATTCTGGTCCACATAAAATTGGGAGGTTCGCTAGGGGGTATTTCCTGCTCAAAATTGGTAAAGATGATTCCATTTTTATCGGCTGGTAGATAGATAATCGACCCAATCACCATTCCATAGACAAACATTTCTGATTCGTCTTTAAATATGTCATCACCTCCGGGGTCCTTATATTTAACCGGAATCCATGAATACGTTAAATTTGGAACATCGTATTTCTCATAGTTTAATGAGTCGAGTGAGAGGCGACTACCGGCACGAGTAATAACGTTTATTGCTGAAGAATAAGGTAACTGCTCCGTATGGAAAGCCATGATCACCCTGAGGCTGGTGTCCTGAGTCAGGCTGGTAAACTGAACTCCCTCCAGGGTTTGAATATAGACAATATCTATAGGTCTATCCAACCAAAATATATAGTCGGGAGATTCATCAAACCCATCTTTTGTTGGAATATGCAATTGAGTAATGGGGTCATATTCCATCACCTTCATACTATCTTCAATGATGATAATATTCGAGGCGTCTTGACTTTCAGTACCTTGCTGTTGTTTGTTTTGACTTTTTGATGATGCGGGATTTTGTTGTTCCCGTTCTTGTTTATTCTGTCGATATTGGTTGATGACCGGTTCGATTTTCTCTTTAAACTCTTCAGGAGTAAAAACTTTTTTATCATCTAATGTTGTGGCATTTTCGGCAATGGTTTTTTCGTTGATATACGTAGTCATTTCTTGTTCTACGTTGTCTGTTTCTTCATTTGACAAAGCAGTGAGGAGCGCATTGATATTTCCACTTTGCACCAATTCTCGTTTGAGCTCTTCTATTGATTTTACCTCTCCATTTTGATTAGAATTTGAGGCAACATTAGAAGCTGTCTCATTGATTTTTTCGGCATAAACCTGAATAAGAGAATCCAATTCAGGGAGAGCCATCAATTTTTTTTGTGCTTCTGTCAACTCTTCTTCCTCTTCTTTTTCCTCAACTTTTCCTTGATAAAAAAATGGAACGATATCAAATTCATCCTTCGAATCTTCAACGTTATCTTCCTCATTTTCAGAAGAAGAAATATTAGGTATTGGCTGCGCATTAGAATTATCCTCAGGTTTGGAAAATTCATCGTCTTTTGTAGAAGTATCAGAAGTGGCGGAACTTGAATTAGTTATTGAGGTACTGGCTGTTTCGCTATCATTTGTTTTTGATTCGTCCGGGGGTGTATCCCCACCGGTTATCTGGATTGATCCTTGATTATTTTCTTTTCCTGGCTTTTCTTCAGTAGAATTACCACTGCCAGCATACGGTCTGCCATCTTGTTCCACATTGTCTGCATTATTTGTAGGAAGACCATTGGCCCCAACGGTAAGGTCTTCTTTGGAGGAGCGTGTAGAAGGATCACTATTCGTATTAGCATCTACGGTGGCTCTCAGGTCTTCCGTTAACCATTCTTTATTCCAGTACCCTTCTATTTCCTCTCGGTTAAAATCATTGAGAAAATGATACATCCCATTTTCATAAATAAGAAAATACAAGCCATGATACCGTTGTGGATAAACGGGATGTCGAGCAACATAATCTGCAATAAGTTGCTGTTTTGCAAAAAAATCATCTTTATTGATGACGATACCATCCCACACCAATTCAATATGATCGTTAAAGACTTTTACCAATGGGCATTTCAATGGATTTGGAGTATAACAAAAACATCTATCTGTTATTTTTCTTCCTTCTCCACCTTTGACAAGATAGCCTGTTTCGATTGGCATATTTCCCTCAACGATGTTTTCTTCAAGCATTTTTGACAACTTTCGAGGGGTATATTGATCCAAACCGAGGCTTAATAAAATAAAGAGTATCAAAAGTATAATCCCTACACTTGAAGCCAGAGCATCTACAAAATAGATTCCTCCAAAAGTTGAATTTTGCTTGAGTTTGGTCATTTGTTTTTTACTTTATTACTACTAATTTTGGCCTGCCAGATTTTTTTCATTTACCGTTAGAAGTTTTTCCATTATCTCTTCATTTACGACCAAAAAATGATATTTATCGGCATCAGACAATCCGATTAAAATTTTCTCTACGCGCATTATGATGTCATTTGAACCCGGGTATACAAAAGCACAAATTATTTTCTCTTTGTTGAGCATGTATTTTTCTTTACAATACTCCTTAAACCGATTGTTCGATTTTCTCAAATCAGACAAAGTCAATTCTTCTTTGGTTTCTTCTATCCTTAGCATATCTTCAAAACAAGAGACAACGTATCCCGTATTTTTACTATCCATTTTCATTTGAGTGATTCCTCCAATATTTTTAGGATCTTTTTGTTTTTGCCGAATCCTTTCCTGTTGAAAAACTAGAATGAAGATGAACATTAGCAATACACCCAATGCTCCACCAAAGATTTCGAGCAATGGGAATAAGGGAAGTTCATTGTCTGCTTTATTCCTGTTCATGATACGTATTTATTGGTGTGGTGCTGTCTGTGTGGTAAATCGATTTTCGGGCAAACAATAAATGGCAACTCGTCAATAGCTTTTCTTCGGTACGATGCATAAAACTAACGACCAGCATAGCAATGATCCCTACACTCAAGGCCACCAGAGTCGTATCAAATGCAACCGACAAATAACGTAGAGATGGGCGCAGAAGCTCAGAAGATAAACCGTCCACACTTGCTTGTCCCAAAGCAAACGTAAAGCCTCCAATACTTTCGCCAATACCCCATACGGTTCCGATAAAACCCATTACGGGAATGCTCCATAATATGAATTGAGCGAAGGTGTAGCTGCTTCCCAGTTCTTCCCGATCCAGGGCTGCAAAATATTCAGGTCCTTCGTCTGAATCTTCACTTTGGATGTAAGCGATTCTATTATTCAAAAAAGAAGAAAGCACTCCTCCTTCTACGTTGAATTTTGCCTTTTTTGAAGACAATTGGGTATTTATTTTGTCGAACTGTCGCTTTATTTTGAAGGTAATTAGGAGTTTAAAAAAGCATATGACCAATGCGGTAGAAAATAGGGTCATCGTTAATATTGGAATGCTACCTCGACGCGCCAGTTTTTCTATTATAGTCTCAATGAATGCATTTCTGCTGGCGTCGATTGAAAAGAGAATCAAATAAATAATTCCAGTTAGTAAAATTCCGAGTACAATTGATTCCCAGAAGTTGACATGGCTGATGTACAGAATATTTTTATTACTACCTTCTTTAGTTATAGATACTGCTTTTTGTAAATAAACTCTATATCGATTGATAAAGAAGGTAAGTACAGCCAAAACTCCGGCTATTAAGAAAACTTCATATTCAGGTAGAAACAGAATTAATGTATACAGAAATTCAAACTGATACTTAATTGAAAACACGCCTGTGATGATAACTATTGTCAAAAGTGAATAGGGGATTACTTTCTTTTTCATGAAAAGTTTATTTGGTTATGAAATTGTCTCCAAAAAAGTCGACTTAAAAAGCCATAATATTCACTTTCAAAGCCTGCGAAACTACTTCTGTGGTCCATTCAATGGTTCTAATCGGATCAATCCCGGATTCTTCTATGTCCAGACCATTGGAATGCTCAAAAATGGTACGCAACGTTCAGTCCGCACAAACCTCGTTGTAAATACTTCTTTGTTCTTACATGACAGAATTTTCAAAATGTAACCTCTCAGGCTCTTTTAATTTTGACCGCTTTATATTCACCGCTCTATAGCGGAGGTATAATAATCTTATTGAAATGTCGACTGCTATCCATAGGAATGATCAGTAAGTATTCACGCTTAGTTGTAATTGTATCGTGCCGGTTGAAGGTTTGTATTTTAGTTTTACGAACGAACCATTACGTATAGATTCGTAAGGAAATAAGTTGAATCGTACGTAGTGTCAGTATCATTTATTAAGGTAGGGTACTTGATCCTATGCAATTAAAGAGCAAATCACTTCTTTATCAAGAATAGGGTACGTTCTCTACTCATTATTTACAGAATTCCGCTAGAAAAAGTTAAGATGCATAATTCAAGAAGTACTCAGGCTTGATTAGGGTGTTAATTCCCTTATAGAACTAATTAAATCCGCCCACGGCCTGGCTGTTCTATTGGTAAAGTTTAAAAATTGCAAAGATTCAAGTCTGGGGTGGAGTTCTGTTTGTTCTAATAATATCGGAAATATCTTTTTTCCTTTTCCCCAGGCATAGGCCCATTCATACGTGACATACTCAGATATTTTTGAATTTGGAGTAATTATAACAATTACGGCTAAAGAGTTATTTATTCCTTCATCAATTTCCTCTCGCCAATCTTGACCAATTTTTAATCGTTCGTTGTCAATCCAGGATGATATTTGTTCTTTTTCAAGACGCAATTTTAACAACTCGGCAAAATCAGCATCTTTATGGGAGTGCGATATGAAAATAATTCCCTCATCTTCTGATTTGGGAATGTCTTCTATTTTTGATTCTTCGGATGTATCTAAATTTAGTATTCCCAAGATATTTTCGGATAATCCATTGAGAAACTCATCAATTTCGCTTTGAGATAATTGAGTAATTGTAGAACTCTTGGGATAAAGTTTTGACTTGGTGAGCCACTTTGTGTTTATCCAATTTGTAGGTTTGTAAAGTATAGGAAAATAATACCTGTCTTTATCCTTGTTTATTCGAATAAAAGCTTCAGTTAAATCTTCTTCTTCCCCCGATATTGAGTTCAGATAATCCTCATCAATTATAGAAATGGTTATTAAAGAATTATCAATTGCTTTTAAGGTCTCTAGTGGCCAATCATCATTTTCATTGGAATCCAAATCCTGGAACGTTAATACTTCAAAATCAGCTTTGATACGTCGAATCCTGGAAATTAATTTTTTAACAAAATTTAAATATTCAATACCAAGAACATGGTAATCAATAAATACAACTGGTTTTACTTTCATATTGCTTAAATGTTTCATTTCAAAAAGTACGATGACATTTGTTTTATGTACATCAACACTATTTTTGCCCTCGCCATATATTAAATTATGTTATCAAAAGGGTATGAAGTCAATTAGTAATAATAAAGGGGTATTGCGAAGTTAGTATTTTAAGTGAGTATGAGTGATCGGAAACAGAAGAAGTCTTTTTTACTGAAATAAAAAATTGATTCATTTAATTCAAATTATTAGGGATAGTTCATTTAACTGTGTCTGGTTTTATAATATTTTTTCTTTTTTCAGTTTTTCAGGGAAGTTAGGTTTGCTGCATGCCTTCGCCCTCGAAAGAGGCGTGCAGCAAACCTAACGTCGCTTGATTTCTAGCCCGTAT
>JBCCVV010000291.1:0-7990 GCA_039194925.1 Bacteroidota bacterium | reverse complement strand
GACTTGTAGGCTCATATAAAAGTGTCATAGGACAAACACCTGATCTTTGTACCTTAAACCATATGCCTCTATACTTGGATTTAGAAGAACACAATACGCCTTTTTCGTGCTAAAGAAATTAATTCCCCAACTTTCGCGCTTGACCCTTATTAATTGGTTTGGAAAGAGTATTCTCGAATGGTATTGATTTCTTAATTGAAAGATGAACGCAGCTTAGGTTTTTACGGTGTAAAATACTTGATCAATCTTATGGATTGAAATTTGTCTATTTTCAGATGAAAGGCATGAATATTTTTCAATTAATTTTCTTCAAGTATTTCGATTTTCCTTCGTACTGTTCCACGTTCACCAAGTCTGATTATTTTGAAAATCAAACCGATCAAAAAACCAGGGGATAGAATGGTATTGGCGTAGTTGGCTACTTTAGCATCTTTTTCGCCAATTAATTGGAGCCAATCCGTCGAGTTGTTTTCAGATAGTTTTACCGCAAAATCCCAGGCGCCATCCCGAGCAATTTCCATGCTAAAGTTGATTAGAAATGTGTCTAGTTTTTGGGTGTATTTCAAGATCTTTTTTAATGTTGGCCAAATTTGTGAAAGTTCGGACTCCACTTCGCCTATCAAATCGGCCAATATGGTGTTGATCTTATTAAAGTCGGAGTGTAAATCCTGAATCGGCTTGCCTTCACTTACGGTGGCAGCAGCAATCCCCAAATCGAGATTTATGTGCGCATTCATACCTAACAGTAAGTGTTGGAGCACGATCAACCAATATCGATCATGTGCCTGAAAAGCAACTTCCCAACACTGACTTGCCTTCTCTTGGGCTTTGTATTGCGTGTAAGCCGCTAAATATCTGTTAGCAAAAATAACATCCAGACGTTCCATTCTTTTGCCGTTTTCAAAAAAATGGTTTTGTATTCCTTCTTTAACCTTCTTGGTAACTTTTAGATAGAGTGCTGCAAAATAGCCCAGTGTATTTTGTTGCTCCTTGTTTTCGTTAATGATCTGCGTGAGAAAATCAATTACTTCATCAATGGTATTTGCTTGCATGGTATTGGAGTTATTACCATTAAAGGTAAAAAATGAATTTAGTATTGACTAATTCGTAACTACTGAGGATCTAGTTTACAGAATCAGTCAGTAGTAATTTTGTCATCATTTTTGACCAAAAATGATGACAAAATTAGATTTATAGCTAATTCTTACTGACATGTTTGAGTCAAACAAAGAATGGAATTACCCAAACAGGTATATCCATTCAAACAAAATACCAAATAATCATTAAAGAAAAAGAGGTTAAACTATTTCCCAGCATACAGATAAAAAGCGATCACTACCTGCGAGAATCAATCTCGCTCTAAAAAATACAATCTAATAACTTGTACTTAGTCCGCCGTAGCCGACTTGAAAATTCGATCCCAATTGATACCGTTGGCAATATTCCCTTCTTTGGTAGAAAACCAAATAAATAGCGGCTTACCTACAATATGGTCATGCGGCACAAAGCCCCAGGAGCGACTGTCTTCGGAATTATGACGATTGTCTCCCATGGCCCAATAGTAATCTTGTTGGATGGTATACTTTGTGGTCTGCTCTCCATTGATAAAGAATCGCCCTCCTTTTTTGGTCAACTCATTCCCTTCATACACCTGAATCAACCGTTCGTAAAGGGCAACATTTTTTGGTGTAAGCGTAATCACATCCCCTTTTTTAGGAATATAAATGGGACCATAATCATCTACCGTCCAATCTGAGAAGAACTCCTTATTGTGTGGGAAGATACGATTGACATCAGGTTCCTGAGGATACCGCTGTATAATAGCTTTTGGATACATCTCCCTGAATTTTTCCACCTGCTCATCATCCAGAAATAGGATGTCTTGATAATTCAATTCCGGTGGAAATAGCTTCTTCCTGCCCGTATTGTCACCTAAATCACCATAGTCTATTCCAATTTTTTCCAATCTCTTTTCATTGACATTTGTATTGAGCGGTAATTTTATGATATACCCAAACTGACGATGTTTCGGTATTTTTTCTGCCTCTCCATTCACATATATTCTTCCATCTCTAACTTCCAGGCTATCTCCTGCAATTCCTACGGCTCTCTTTATGTAGTGGTCTTTTTTGTCAATTGGTCTAGTGATGAGCTTACCTGCTTTTACACCTACTCCTCTCTTGACCTGATCTGCTGTCCAGGATCGACCAGCAAGATAAATACTATCGCCCACTGGCCAGTTGAATACAAAAGGCTTACCTCTTTGTATATCCTCTAATGCAGGAAGTCGATAATACGGTAAGCTGGGAGATTCCAAATAAGATTCTCCCCCAATCACAGGAATACGATTATGGAGCAAAGGAAACATTGCCACTGTCATCGGCGTCCTGATGCCGTAATGGGCCTTGGATACAAAAAGAAAATCACCTACGTTAAGAGACCCTTCCATAGATGGGGTAGGGATAACATATGCTTCGATCAAAAACATTCTGATAAATGCCGCTGCAAAAACTGCAAATACAATAGATTCAACCCATTCGCGACCACCGCTTTTCTTGTATGGGTTGTTTTCATATAGCTTTTGGAGTTTGTATTTATCTTCTCCTTTTTCAGCGGCTTTAATTTGCGCCATGTAGTCGCTTTCCATTTCGATGATCGGTCCTACGTATTTGTCGTTTGGATTAGTAGCAATTTTTGCGAAGGCTGCCGGGGCATAGATTACGCCCGCCGCAGTATGCTTGAATTGTAATTTTCCAAAAGAACGCAATAAGTCTACTGCCATTCCTGTAAAAATGAAAATATTAACAATAGGTACCAACAAAAGGAGCGCATACGAAGGTGGTCGTCCGATTAGTTTGGCCCATTCTACAAAATTGACACCAGGTATAAGTCCTTTGACAGCAGGAACACCAGCTTTAGGAAACAACATGTATAAGCTGATGCTCAGCAAAATATAGGATACGATCAGGAAAATTAATATGGTCACGATCTAATGATTTTTTTGTGCAAAGATAAGCTCGCATTTAGTTTAGCCTAATCGTTGAGGCTTTAATTTACTGCTGCGATATGTTCTCCTTTACAGCCTTTTGAGATTAATAATGTTTAATAAATCTTCTCGATAGTTTTTACCAATTGGAATGTGCTTGGTTTGCCCTTTTTCAGTTACTTCAAGCATGTTTCCAACTACTGCATTGATTTTGTTGATGTTGACAATATAGGATCTGTGTACTCTTTTAAACGTGGATTCGGGTAATTTGCTTTCAAGACTTTTCATTGTCTGTAAGGTGATTACACGGCCAGCTTCTTGCCTTATAATTACATAATCTTTTAAGCCCTCAATATAAATGATGTCCTCAAAGTCAACCTTGATTAATTTTTTATCTGCTTTCACAAAGAAGAAATCACCTTCCATCTCTACTACCTTATCAGATTCACTTCCTTTGCCTCCAATTTTATCAGTCACCTTGTTCACAGCTTTCATAAATCGATCCAGAGAGATCGGTTTTAGCAGATAATCTACCGCATTCAATTCAAAACCTTCTACCGCATAGTCAGGATAAGCCGTTGTGAAAATGACAGCAGGAGGATTGTTTAATGATTTCAAAAACTCCACCCCTGTGATTTGTGGCATTTGGATATCCAGAAACATTAAGTCCACATCATTGTTTTTTAAGGCTTCGTTGGCTTCAATTGCGTTTTCGCATTTTGCAACCAGGTTCAGTTTCGGCATTTTTTCAATGTAGGTTTCCAGTACATCTAACGCCAAGGGTTCATCATCTACGATTATTGCTTTTATCATTATGTTTGGTTTGGTATTTATTTAGTTAAGTCTATTTCTAATTTTACGGTATACGTATTGGGGTCTTCTTCTATGGCTAGTTTGTATCGTTCCGGATAAAGAAGATTTAATCGGCGTCTTACGTTTTTCAATCCGATTCCGCCGCTTCTTTTGCCACTTGGAGAAGGGAGGCTTGCGGCTTTGCTATTTTCAATGGCCATATAGATTTGGGCACCCTCTATTGCCAGATCAATATTTACGTACCCATTGGAAATCTGATTGCTTATGCCGTGTTTAAAGCTATTTTCGATAAAAGGAATAAACATCAAAGGCGCAATTTTTTGATTTTCCACTTCGCCTTTCATATCAAAATTGATGTTCATCTTTTTACCTTGACGAATCTTTTCCAACTCCAGATAATTTTTGAGGTAGTTTATTTCTTTGGAAAGGGGTACTTCCCGTTCATTGCATTCATAGAGCATATAGCGCATCATTTCAGAAAGCTTCAGGACAATTTCCGGAGCGAGATCTGATTTTTTTAAGGTAAGTGCATAAAGAGAATTCAATGTATTGAATAAAAAATGGGGATTGATCTGCGACTTTAAAAATTTAAGCTCTGATTGTAAGGTCTGGCTTTGCAATTCTTTTTTTTCCCGTTGTGTTTCCAGCCAATCGTTCATTATGCTGTATATGGTCGAGGCTATTCCTATAAAAAAAGTGGAAAGAAAGATCTCTTGTTGATGATTAATAAAATAATCCTGGAAGTTGCCAAAATTCGAAGCATGTAAAAACAGGCTTAACGTCTTTATTGGAGTAATGAGAAGCGAGGTGATTGCCAGCGCTATAATGTGGTGAAGCAGATTTTTTTTCTCCAGATAATCCGGGAAGAGAAAGAAAATATTAATGTATACCATTAGGGCAAAAAAGGATACGTTGATAAATTCTCGCAACAATACTACTGCAAGCGAATTGTCCTGCTCCAACACCACCAATATGATATACAGACTTACCCAAAAGAAGATATGATAAGAACTTTGTCTTTTGAGAAGTGATTCTAAATTGGTTTTAGAAAAAATGGCTCCAATTTTATTTAATTGTATTGACATTAAATGCAATATAATATTGATTTACGAATTCTAAACATTCAACTAGACTAATCGCAGTAATGGTGTGATGAATCCGAATTAAATTATGATTAAGGATAGCTTATCTGGCTTCGAGTGCAGATTTGGTAGCCGCGACTGTCGCCATCACCGGTGCAAGGAATAATCCAACCACTGGAACCAACAACAATAGCATAAATCCGGCACCATTGCCGATCGCCAAACCCCTGTTTTGTCTAATGTATCGAATACTTTCACTCACCGAAGCTCTTCTTTCAAGGAAATAGTCAAAATTCCCAAATCCAGCATAATACGATTGCACGACAAAGATCAGAGGTGTGACAAAAACAGTGAAGATGGGTATCAAACCCAGAATCAACAAAATCAGGGTCATACCTAATTCACGAATAACATTTCGTATTGAAATCCGTATGCCTCTCACAATTTCATAACTCACCTGCTTTATGCTAAACTTTGATGATGTTAGCTCTCCGGTTATAATCTCTTCAACTTTCGCGGATAAAGGACCCATAAAAGGAGAAATGCAAATCAACAATAAATATTTGTACACAATAAAACCGAGGATAATCACCAGGCCACCAGCAGTGACATTCATGATTTTGTGTATGAAATCACTTCCGAATTCAAACGGGTAGAGGTTATATAGAAATGCTCCCAGGTCATCCGATAAATAATATGAAGCTCCAAAAATCACCCCACCCAAAAGGAGACTTATGATCCCTGAAATGACAAAATAACCATATAGTCTATTTCGACTTATAAACCCCAATACACTAAAATAAGCCCCAAATCCGTCAATTATTCCTCTAAACATGGTTGCAAAGTTAAGTTGTAATAGTACAGATGGCTAAGTTAGGGATCAAAAATATAAGATAAGAAGACTCGTTTTTTAGATTAATTCTGTTGGAATTTCCATATGCAATCTTTTAGCTTTGAATAGCCTCGAAAAAAGAAGTCAATTTCATCTCGCTTAACTTGCCATCCAATCGCACCCCACTGCATAGATCTACGCCATACGGCTTTACCTCCTGGATTGCTTTTTGAATATTGGATGGGTTTAAACCACCGGCAAGAAAGACTGGTGCAGAAGAATTCTTAACGATTGTCTTGCTCAGTTTCCAATTATGTGTTCGGCCCGTTCCACCCAATTCTTTGACTGCTTTATTTGGATTGCCACTGTCCAGTAAAACATAATCAACCTGAGAAGAGACTGAAATCGCTTCTTCTACACTTGCCTCATCTATGACATGGATTACTTGTACAATTTTGATATCTGGAATGGCATTGTATATATCAGCATAATTTCCATACTTCAAATGGTCAACGATTTGTATGGTATTGGTTTTAACTCTGCTGTGTTGGGCTATGATCCGATCAGCAGAGACTTCGCTGGTAAGCAGAAAGGTGTTGATCTCTGAAGGAACGCCAGCTGCAATTTCGGCAATCAATGATTCACTAATAACACCAGGCCCACTGGGCATAGGACCCACCAATCCCAATTCCGTCGCTCCGCATCTGATCGCCAACAAAGCCTCTTCTATAGAAGTTATACAACATATTTTTACGTTCATTTCAGTAGTTCATTTTACTATAACTATATACTGATCCATCTTATTCCTGGATTACGCCCGAAAGGACAAATCATATAATCTCCTCGACCCCTTCTTTTTCCAATTTTCAATACTCTCAATCTTTCACCCACTCCTCAAGCAAAACGATCTTTTTCTTTTCAGCATCCATTTCTGCTTTAATGCCAATTGGGTAGGTTGCCTGATTATCGATATGTCCCAAAGGCATTTTATACAATACCGGAATTCTACACCCTTTAAAATGATTTTCAAGCGTTTCCAGCAAGGTAAGTGATCGATCACTATCTGAGTCACAACCTTCAAATTCGCCTAAAATAATTCCTTTTGCTTTCTTGAGGTCCCATGCCTGTTCCAATTGAACCAACATTCGATCTATTCGATACGGTTTTTCATCAATATCTTCCAAAAAGACAATTTTTCCCTTGGCAGAGGGTAAATATTTTGTCCCACACATGGCGCTTATAAGTGATAAATTACCCCCAATCAATTTGCCTTTGGCAGTCCCACGACTAAGTGTAATTACTTCCGAAGGATCATAATGCTCAATAGTTTGCCCGCTGATTGAAGAAAAGAGCATTTTTTTTACATAATCGGAGGTGAATGAAGTGAATTCGGATGAACCCACTGGACCATGAAATGTTGTTAATCCCGTTTTTTTAAAGATGGCCATGTGCAAAGCAGTAATGTCGCTGTAGCCAATTAGGATTTTTGGATTTTTTTTGATCAAATCATAATTGAGATGAGGCAGTAAGCGAGTACAACCGTAACCACCTCGAATACACCATATGGCATCAATCGCATTGTCTCCAAATGCCCAGTGAATATCTGATATTCTCTCTTGATCCTTTCCTGCCGTATAGCCGTATTTTTCTCTAATAAACCGTCCTTCTACCGTTTTAAGACCTAAAGAATGCAAATTGGATTTTGCTTTTTCAATTTTTTCTTCGGGTATACTACTACCTGGTGCTATTAATGCTATGGTGTCTCCTGAATTTAGAGCGCCTGGTAAATTTTTACTCGACATCGATTTTGAATTGTGTATTGAAAGCAACGGTTTTGTCATCATACCTCCCAGATAAACAGTGCTTTTAAAGGTAAAATCTCTTCTGTTCATCATGCATAAACATTCATTGATGAATCAAGATATAAATAGTTTTTGGAATGACAAGTGACATCCCGGGTTGTGAGTATCGGTTGGGAAGGAAGGAGTTAGGATCAGATAACTCACTTTAGAACTGGAAATTATAGGATTTAAGGAACGATGTTTTATGTACCTGCCTCTTTTATTTTCTTTTCTTCAATGTAATGAATTGTTAACAATGAAAAATGTGCATGTATTTGTATTATGTCCTGCATCTTCTGGTTGTAAATAGATTTTGTTACCTCCAATTAAAGTAAATCAACCATGAAAAAAACAATTTCATTACTCTTCGTAGCTACACTTTTTTTTGCATGTCGTAATGCTTCTGACGCATTACGACATGCAAAAAAAAGTGTAG
>JBCCVV010000290.1:0-8159 GCA_039194925.1 Bacteroidota bacterium | reverse complement strand
TTCAGCTACAATCTAAGATGCTCAAATGCGTGGTTTTGGCCTACTTGACCTCTTTAAATAGGATAGAATTTTTGTCCGGATCATAAATGCCAATGCTTCGAGACGCATCATCCTCTACTATTTCACCCATTTTCTTACCACCGTTTTCAACAGCAGCTTGTATTGTTTTATCCAAATCAGATACTACAATATCAAACTGGTGTCGGTTCTGTTCTGCCGTGTTACCCGCCAGCGATGCCGGACAAAACAATACATTTAGATCACCCCATTTCCCCGAATACAAATTGGATTCAAACATTTTTTGCAGGGTAAACTCGATTCCGAATACTTCAGAATAAAATTTCAACATTTCTTCCATATTTGTGATGGCTATTGTCATACCTTCAATATGGTAGTTGATCTTATCTTTTTTTTGGGCATGAGCTGACAGGGCAGAAAAAGTCATCAAAATGGCGAGTGAAAGTTTCATAGGTAAAGTTTTAACAGTTTGACATCGAGTATTGCACTCTGAAATTCAAGATACAAAAATTAAGAAGCCTTTGGGCTGGAGTGCAATTCAGAATGTCGTTTTTCATTGTTGCCGCCGAGCTCTTAAAAAAAGCTAAGTAGCATTAATGTTATATTGAATTGGAAATGTAAGTTTTGTATTGTTTGATAAGTTACTTTTTTCTTTTCAGAAGTATTTTAACGACAGAACAATCCACTAAGTGGAAATGGAATCGTGTATTTATGCTAATCGCACTATGTATCGAAAATTTTATACATTTCTTCTTTTTCAACCTGAACAATAAATGGAATGATTTCTTTTTGATCTTTAGAAGACAAACTATTGAAAATACTATTGCCTTCTGTAAGAATTACTAACCCCATTTCGACACCTTGAATTTCTTCATTACTATACCTTTTGATATTTTTTCTCATATGCTCCACGATGAATTGTAGAATCTCCAGGATTTTTTTTATCAACTCCTGATCATGGAGCGTTTCGAATAGTTTTTGCGAACCTTCCATGTAATCGTCAATTTGTTTTCTGGATAACTTTTTAATCAGACGTTCAATTTTTAATCGGTCAAAAGGCGATTCCATTCCATCTTTAATGGCGTTTTCAGCCAGCAGTTTCTCAAATTGATTGGTAGCTTTAAAAGATTTAAATGCATTCAATCCGGTCTTTAATAACTTGGGTAAGTGGCGACCATATTTAAAGCTTAAAGCCAACGAAGCCAGGAGGATTTGAATGAGTTTTTGGGGTTGTTTTACGTACGCATTTAGTGTCTCGAATGCTTGGTCTATTTCTTGTCGTTTGTAAGGTTCCGGATAGATGTAGTGTAGAAAGTAATTCCTGATTTTGTCAACTGTATGCTCGTGAATGGATTCGGGCAATTGATATCGATTTCGAAGATTTTCATACCGGTATCGCTGATCAATGACCATGCGGAATCCATTGATTATTTCTTCACGAAGTTGTGTATCAGGCATTTTATCCAAATTAATGCATCAACACAAAATTGAGAAGAATTCACTTTTTATCCTAATGAAAAGAGAGACTAGGTTGTCGATATGAGCAATTTCTTCAAATCAAATCACTTCGATAATAAAAAGCTACTATTGATTTATGCTAAGAAGAGGCACAACGCAGCTATTCATGTCACCAACGGCCAAAACGAACTCTTGCTTTCCTGTGGATCGATCATAGAATTTGGCCGGTTCCCAAAGTGGCATATTGCAAATCGCATTAATTAGTAGTTGGTCCGTTGCTTCATCTTCAGAGGATGAGGTTATGGTTGGATTCAGGACATGACCATCTGCATCAATAGTGAATTTATAGGCGGCCAACTGATATTGTTTGAAGTTAGCGACATCGATGTGCTTGAGAACTGTTTCTTCCAAGTATTTTTTCAATTTTACTGGTCCACCCACAAATTCTGCATCCCTGCTCGGTTGAAGGGTAAACGAAAAATCCATTTCTTTTACTTCTCGGATGGACAAATTATTCTCAGGAATGTATTCAACACGAACAAATATGTTTGTTTTTGGATCTGCACAAAACATGAGATCCTTTTGATCTTGCGTAAGGATATCATTTGGACCAATAGCCTTTTGTAACTCCCCATTGCAAACAGCGGTTATTTCAACCATTTTATATTCACGCACCCATGATTGCTCATAGCGTTTGTTAAGATCAATAAGAGAATTTGCATTATCTAAATCGTTCTTGGATATCGAAACGGGAGGATAGACCTTCTTAACTTCAAAGACAAACTCAAATGCAGGCTCATCCTGACCGTAATGTTTCTGTGGTACAAAAAGAATTGCTACAAATGCTACAAAAAATAGGAATCTTTTAAATGTCATCATCTCAATTTACAGTTTTGTTTCTAGCAACCCGCTTTTCCATAGAAAAATGTCAATTCTTGACTTACTTTTTCACCTCTTGCATTGGTAGCAGCTTCCCACTTTCCTGGTAGATTCGCTATCAAATGCTGAAATGTGTTGTCAAGGGAAGGATATCCACTACTTGCATCCAGGTTTACATCAGAAAGCGTACCATCGGTTTGGATGGTAAAGCTAATTCTTCCCGGTTGCAACCTTTTTTCATCAACTACGGAGGTTTGCATGAAACTGTTGGACTTTAGATACTGCACCAATCCAGTATGACTATGAGAGTATGAAGCCTGATTGGTTGGTATAATCGAAATGTAGTACGTGAGTTGATAACTATTAAAATCTCCAACTAAAGGATTGTTGAGTCGATAATCGGCTCCGATGAAAATATTATTTGATATTTCCGTGGTTGAGAGTAAGGCCTTCTGATTGTCTGTCAAAAATTCATCCTGACCATATTCCGAAGGCTGACCATCTTCATCCAAAAGGGATATTTTTACGTTTTGAAAAGAGTGTGCTTTTTGAATGGAATGATCCGGTAGAATTTCCCGAATGGTGTTGGCAGAAAGTAATTTTTCTTGAGTAACTCTATTTTGAAACCTGGAATCAATGGAAAAAACAAAGTTCTCCATTTTTACCAATTTATCGGCACTGTGATTTACGGAGGCTTCTGAATTTTTGGTCGAATTATTCCAACTAATGAATGCAAAAGCCATCAATCCAAAAACAGAAAGAAACAAAAAACGGGTTGGTGTACTACTTTTCATATTTGAGCAATTTTTTTGTAATTCTCATCAAATATAGTGGTGTAGGCCCTTTCAGGAGTCGGCAGGAATGTAAAATAGTGTAAATCCTGTGTAAAACGTTTTTTTATTGTTACAGATTCAGATAATTTTGTAGGCATGAGATTAAGTGGATTCAAAAGATTTTTCTTTACAATTGTTAGTTTGCTTATTACTGTTTTTCAAGTTGCTTCTCAAGAGGCCTATGAAGACAAACAGGTGAAAGTGGCCATGCGTATGATTGGACATCATGCATTAGCCAATGCTGGTGATACAACATCATTGGTTCTCCCCATAATCAAACTTGATAACAGTTACAAAATCCAATTTGAATCGGATTTTGAGATTATTCCCGACGAGTTGGTGGCGACTGTTGAAAAAGTATTGAAAAAAACTGAAATTTTACGTGCCTATATATTAGAAGTGCAAAAATGTGAAACGGGCGAAATCGTATACAGTTATGAAATTAAAGCTCCCATTGAAACCAATGTAGGCCATTGCGCAGCTCGAATACTTCCGGAATGTTGTTACAATTTATTGGTGACAATAGGTGAAGATGAACTTCCTGTGACAAATTTGATCGAGGAATCTTTGGCTGATATGAATGCGGCAGCTGTACAGCCCATTGCCGTTTCTAAGGATGATTCGGGCAATAATCCCTATCTCTTCCTGGCTTTTTTGATTCTTGGGATGGTGATGGTTTTGTTTTTTATCTGGAAAAAAAGAAAGCAGCCACCTGTAGACCCCAATCTTGTGCCGATCGGTAAATATCAATTCGATAAACGAAATACAGAGTTGAGAATTGAAGATCGCAAAATAGAGCTTACCACCAAGGAAGCAGAATTACTACTCTTTCTATACAATACCGTAAATACTACTGTCGAACGTGAAGTTATTCTCAATATGGTCTGGGGGGACGAAGGCGATTATGTGGGTAGGACATTGGACGTTTTTATATCCAAACTTCGTAAAAAATTAGATGCCGATTCAAGTGTCAAGATCATCAATATCCGTGGAGTGGGGTATAAGCTGGTTGCGGATGTGTGAAGGTAGGTTGTCTTGGGGCGTGTAGGTTTTAATTATTGAGAGTACTGTGATTCACAGAGGTTTTACAAAGAATTGGTTCATCTCTACGTTTTCCCGTAACTTCTCCAATAACCTCTGTGTAAGACCACTTTTATCAATTACTTCCTTGTTGTGTTTGTAATTCTATCTTCCTTGATATTCCGTTTAGGTGGCAATTGTCGGAAGTGGACTGATTGCAAGAATCAATTTTCTAAATCAGTTCTATGTTAGAAGTTTCCAATCTTTCGCATTTTAGCAAAATTGGATTCTACACTTTTAGGTGTAATTTTTCTTTTACCAAAAATAAATGTTCAAATTGAACGTATAAGCAATGGATTACATTTGATTACAACTTCCTCAACCATATATTCCTAAAACTTACCTTATTGCTATGGTCTTGCAGGAAAATGGGGCCATCACCATGTGCCATATTTTTTGGTGGTCCGATGTATTCCGTTGTGCCTAAAATTTCGACATGATCTTGTACTAGAATACCATTATGCATAACGGTCAGGGTACCACTTTTTGTCTTTTTACCATCGGTGCCAAATTCTGGTGCATGAAAAATAATATCATACACATTCCATTCCCCGGGAGGACGCATAGCATTTGCCAGGGGGATGTGCTGTTTGTATACTGAAGCTGCCTGACCATTCGAATACGTTCTGTTTTCGTAGCTATTTAGAATTTGAACTTCGTACTTGCCTTGCAGAAATACGCCGCTATTGCCTTTGTCTTGCCCTTTTCGATTGGGCTCTATCGGTGATCTCCATTCCAAATGCAGTTGGCAGCTTCCAAAATTTTCTTTGGTTTCTATTTGCCCGGTACCGGGTAAAACGGTCATTATGTTATCTTCAATTGTCCATTTCACTGCACTACCATCCTCATGTTTCCATGCATCCGCATTAGATCCATCAAATAGAACGATGGCATCAGACGGTGGTGTTTTTGCATCGCCCGGTTGGACCGCTGCAGGTTCTGGTTCCCATACTTCTGTAACTTTTGGGTCGGTTATTTCCTTAGGTGCTTCTTGTTTGGGTTCAGTGACTTGAGCAATCGAATGATTCGGAAAAGAAACAAATACGATTAAGATTGAAAACAGAGAGAATACAAAAGTCGATTTCAAAAGCTTACGTTTTTGTGATGTATGGAATATTAATATCAAGACTAAAGTTAAACGAAAGTCCTAAATTTTCGTGGTAATCTTCTAGAAATAAAAGTACAGCTTTCGGTCCGTCAAAGAGTGACAAGGGGTTTACCAATTAAAGCGTTGAGGATTGTATTCCTTCATCATCTTGGTTACGGTGTCAAAAACATCCTCTGGACCCGGCTTGCTGAAATAATCACCATCTGAGCCAAATGGTGGTCGATGTTCCCAAGCGGTTAAGGTCATTGGCTGAGCATCCAAATATTGATAGCCTCCTTGATTTTCCAATACTTCTTTCATCATGAATGCGGTAGCGCCACCCGGCATATCTTCATCCATAAAAATGATCTTATTGGTTTTGGCCAAAGATCGAACAATCGAATGCTCCAAATCAAAAGGAAGAAGGGTTTGCACATCGATCAATTCTACAGAAATACCCGTTTTCTCCAACATTTTTATTCCTTTCTCTGCTTCTCGTACACAAGAGCCATAGGTGACCAACGTGACATCACTTCCTTCTTGTAATACTTCTGGAACTCCTAAAGGAAGAGAGAATTCTAAAATATTGTCCGGTAATTTCTCTTTTAATCGGTAGCCATTTAAACACTCGATGACAATGGCCGGGTCATCGGATTGTAAGAGTGTGTTGTAAAATCCAGCAGCCTGGACCATATTCCTGGGAACTAAGACATACATGCCACGCAGTGCATTGATCATCATGCCTAAAGGAGAACCTGCATGCCAGATTCCTTCGAGACGATGTCCTCTTGTTCGGATAATGGCCGGTGCTTTTTGAATACCATTGCATCTATACCTCAAAGTGGCCAGGTCATCTGAAAGTGGAGAAAGACCGTATAGGAGATAATCCAAATATTGAATTTCGGCGATAGGTTTTAACCCACGCATGGCGGTACCTATTGCCATACCCATGATGGACCATTCCCGAATTCCTGTATCAAAAACCCGATCCTCGCCATATTTTTCCTGTAATCCAGCGAAACCTTGATTTACATCACCGATCTTTCCTACGTCTTCACCAAATCCAATCATGTTGGGATATTTCTCCAAAGCCTGATCAAAGAACGTATTAATTATCTGGTATCCATTTATAACTTTCGAATCATCGCTGTATTCTGCTGCTACCGTGGGTATATTAATCGCCGCCGTATCACTACTCGAATATAAGTGTGTATGATATCTGTCATTCGCTCTGGCGTAAGAATCGTCAAGAAAAGCTTGTAGGGTGGAATCGTTTTGACCTTTTTCTACCAAAAGGTGTTGTTTAAGCTTTCTGGCATTTTTCACTACATCGCTGTAGACCGGACTCAGTAGAGCTTGCAATTCTTTTTCCAACTTTAAAATTGCATCGGATTTGCCTGTAATGGAATCATAGATGGATTGGAGATGGTTTATGGTTTGTTTGACAGGACCGGTATAATTTTGCCAGGCTTGATTTTTACCATCTTTTGCGTCCTGAAGTGCCTTGGCTTTAATGGCATCCACCTCTTCCTGACGGGCAATGTTATTTTTAACAATCCACTCTTCCATCTTTACATTGCAATCAAATTCTTTTTCCCAATTCAAGCGCTCGCTGCTCTTGTATCTTTCATGAGAACCAGAAGTGGAATGACCTTGTGGTTGCGTCAATTCAGTAATATGGATCAATGCCGGACGACTTTCAATTCGAACTTTATCCGATACTTTTTCAAAGACTGCACAAAGAGCGGGGTAGTCCCATCCTTTGACGGTATAAATCAACATTCCTTCTCCTGTTTCATCAACCAGAAAGCCTTCCATTGCTCGGCTTATGCTCCCTTTTGTGGTTTGTTTTTCAACTGGAACAGAAATGCCATATCCATCATCCCAAACGCAAGCGATCAGTGGCAAACGATTAACAGTAGCGGCATTCATTGTTTCCCAAAAAGCGCCTTCAGAAGTACTGGAATCGCCTATGGTACAAAAACACACCTCATTGCCGTTAACGGTCAATTTTGATTTGTCGGTGAAGTCGGGGCCGTTTTTGAAAAGTTTGGATGCTAAAGCCAAACCAAGCCCCCTGGCCATTTGACCTCCGGTACAGGAAACATCACTGGAAATATTGTACAAGGATTTTAAATCCATCCACTGATCATTCTCGTCTATCGTTTTTGTGGCATAATGACTATTCATTTGACGTCCTCCAGAGAAAGGATCATTTTCTGCATCGGCATACAATTGGGCGAAATACTCTTCTATTGTACATTCTCCGATACCGAACATAAATGTTTGATCACGGTAATAACCTGATCGCCAATCTCCTTTTTGGAATACCCGCGCCATTGCAATTTGCGGAAGCTCTTTTCCATCACCAAGGATGCCAAATTTCGCTTTTCCGGTCAAAACCTCTCTTCTTCCCATCAAACTCACCTCTCTACTCATGACCACAGTATAGAAATCCTTAAGGACCTCATCTCTGTATTGCTTGTAGGAAGCAGTCCTTTTGGACGATAAAGAAGAGGAAGAAGCAGTTGCTGTCATTATATCGAGGTTGGTGTGACTAAAAGGAAAATTTACGTCAAAATGTAGAACGATTAAGTACAATTATTGTTCTGGCGCAAAAATACAAAATCTTATTCTCAAAAAGGTATGATAATGATCATATTTTCTAAGTTAATTTGTTGTTAACCGACAATTTACAATTCAAATCTCACCAAATTAAATTAGAAAATATGATCATTATCATACCTTTTTGAGAATAAGATTTTTTATTTTTGCGCCAGAACAATAATTGTACTTAATCGTTC
>JBCCVV010000289.1:0-8178 GCA_039194925.1 Bacteroidota bacterium | reverse complement strand
CCCTCTAAGGGGTCTCGGAATCGTGATCTTATACTTTAAACAAAAAAGCCGCCAGAAAAATTCCTAGCGGCTAACTGCTTTCAAAAACTATTTACTTATTCGTAAATTATATCATTTTTATCTTAAACGCAAGACTTTATAATTTCTTTTATGGCTTAATCACTTTTTTCTCAGAATCTTTAAATTTCTGCTCAATTGATGAGTATGACTCTTCCAAATTGATAAGATCTCGTAAAATAAACAGCGTCTCTTCCAAATAAAAGTCTTTTTTCAAGTTTTCAATAAAAGCTTCATTTCTACCCACTCGACTTTCATCAGCGTTAATATATGCTGTATCAACAGCCATATTCTTTACTTTCAAGAAATCAACATCTTCGTCATAAAGATCCTCAAACTTACTTGCTTCCTCTCTTCTATTATCAATGAGAGTACCATATTCGTTAATACCAATTGGATATTCAGATTGATCTCGATTCTCCTTAAGGCGTTGCGCATTCTCCAGAATTAATTGAAATTTTTCATCTTCCTCCACCCTTTTATTACTTAAAGCTATAATCTTGCTTTTATTTTGAATTTGAACCACATCCTGACCGTATTCCTTAGGATCTATT
This sequence comes from Bacteroidota bacterium, assembly GCA_039194925.1. GTDB lineage: Bacteria > Bacteroidota > Bacteroidia > Chitinophagales > Saprospiraceae > CAJXUU01. Next base: position 7,567 of record JBCCVV010000289.1, on the reverse strand, counting down.
TCCGACCATTCCAATGCATTTTCATATTCTTTCTCACCGGTATCAATGTAATAATAACTATCTGGAAGAACAATATCAGGAGTCACTCCTTTCAATTGCGTACTCCCACCATTGACCCTATAGAACTTCTGCATGGAAATCTTTAAATTTCCAAGTGGTTTTAAATCATGGTTTCCTTTAAGTGCTCTATCCAAATCAAAGAATCGTTGAACCGATCCTTTTCCAAAAGTAGATTTACTTCCCACAATCAGTGCGCGATCATAATCCTGCAAGGCAGCGGCTAATATTTCTGAAGCCGATGCACTCAAATGATTGGTCATTATAATAAGCGGTCCATCATATTGCACCTCCGAATCTCTATCCTTGTGTATGTATGCAGGTCTATCTTTAGGTTTTACCTGAACAATCGGACCTTCTTCAATAAATAATCCAGTCATATCTACTACATCCGACAACGAACCCCCGGTATTATCTCTTAAATCCAGTATTATACCATTGACATTTTCATCCTTCAATTTTTCAATTTCTTTAGCAACATCAACTGCACAGGAATTTCCTCCTTCATTTTCGAAACTACTATAAAATTTGGGAAGCTTAATGTAGCCAATATTATTGGCCGTACCCGGTAAATCAATTACTGCGGATTTTGCGAAAGACTCATCAATAATAACTCGATCTCGCTCTATCTCAATATCAATTATATTGCCATCCGGCTTTTGTGTGGTCAACGTAACCAAGGTTCCTTTTTCACCTCGGATTTTTTGGACTACATCATCAATTCTCCATCCATTGATATTTATAGGGTCTCCCTCTTCTTGTTTTACAGCAAGTATGACATCATCCACTTCTAATTGTTTTCCTTGATATGCCGGTCCGCCTGGTATAATTGCCACTACCTTTGTAAATTCTCCATCCGCACTCAATCGAGCACCTATTCCCTCTAATTTACCACCCATATTAATATCAAAATCCTGCTTTGCCTTAGGATTAAAATAATCAGTATGTGGGTCAAAATAGTTTGTAATCGCTCCCAAATATGTTTCGAATCTATCCGACCTTCTCAACTTATTCAAACGCTCAAACCAATCTTCAAAGTTTTCTTTCGTCTCTTCCTTGGCTTCATTTAGCAGCTCTTCATCCGTTTTCTCCTCAACCGGTTTTCTATCCTCTTCCGCATCGGCTTTTCCTTCTTCTACATCCTTTCGATATTGAATTTCATTTTCAATGGCCTTATTTTGATTATTTTTCTTTCTGGTAAATTTCTGAACGATGTCGTATTTCAAATACTTTCTCCAATAATCCTTTAACTCTTCATCATTCTGAGCATATTCTTTCTTTTCGCCATCTAATTCTAAGGATTCTGCTTTTCGATAATCAAATTCATGATTTTCAATTAGCTCATTAAAAATTGCTTCCCCTCTGGCTACTCCCTTATTAATTATAGTATAGCTCAAATCAAAAAACTCCAATGTCCTGCGATTGGCCTGATCATCCAATTCCAGTTCCTGAACTTTAAGTACGTCAATATCTTTCTGAACTAAAAAACGTTTTCCAGCATCCAATCTCTGCAGATAGGATTTGAATACTTCCTTAGAAAATTCATCATCTATGGGTTTCGGGTTTACGTGTGCTTGACTAATAAAGGTAAGCACGCCGTGTAGTATAAGCGTTTCTCTCTCCTCATAAGGCACCTCATCAAAAGGAACAAAGGCTCCAATTGTTAGTAATCCTGCTAGAAGTGCTGTAAAAATTGTAGGCTTAATTCTCATCTTAATTTGCTTAGTAACTTATTCAACAAAAAAGCTTCTCATAATGCATTGGAACGAAATCATTGTACAATCCCATTCTTATGTTTTGGTTTATAACGTATAAATATACTTGATTAATGCAATTCAAACGATGATTGATGGCTATTAGCACATTTTTAACTTTACAATAACTGATTATGGCAAAAGTTGTTCCTCATTCGAAAATGACCGATAAAAAATCCTTTTCATCAAATTATTTGTTTCAAGCATTTGATTATCAATCCGTTTCTAATTAAAAAGCGCAAATATTTTATTATCTTTGCAGCCCGTTTTAAAAATGTACTAGGATTAAATATTGAACACGCGTATATGAGTAAGAAGAGAGTATTATTTGTGACCCAGGAAATGAAGCCATATACCACTCTATCAGAGATGTCTGAGTTGGTAAGAAAACTCCCTCAATTTGCACAGGAAAAAGGGTATGAAATTAGAGTATTGATGCCCAAATTCGGGACCATCAACGAAAGAAGACATAGACTGCATGAAGTAGTGAGATTGTCGGGTATGAACATCATCGTTGATGACGAAGATTATCCATTGATTATTAAAGTAGCTTCACTGCCTGGTGCAAGAATGCAAGTTTATTTCTTAGATAACGAAGAGTTTTTCAAGAGAAAATTTGTTTTTGAAGATGAGGAAGGCAAGCCTTTTGAGGACAATCAGGATAGAATGGTCTTCTTTTGTAAAGGTGTGATGGAAACAGTTAAGAAATTTGGTTGGGCACCAGATATAATCCATTGTCATGGACCTATGACCGGATTGATTCCTCTCTTTCAGAAAAAAGTATACCATAACGATCCTATCTTCGAAGATGCAAAGGTGATATTCTCAGCCTACAATAATGATCTCGAATCTTCGTTTGATAAGCGATTTCTAGAAATAGCAATGATCAATGACCTGGAAGATGATGATGTCGCTCCTTATGCAAAAAGTGACACCATCAATCTGAATGTTGGTGCCATTAATTATGCAGATGGAATCGTTGCTGGAAGCAATGAATTGCCTTCCGAAGTAGTAGATAAGATTTCGTCTTCTGAAACAACATATCAAAGTTATATGGACATCGAAGAGCAACTTCAGGCAACCATTGATTTCTACAATACGTTAATTGGGGAAGAAGAGGAAGAGGAAGCCTAGTATCACAATAAAATTTCAATCTACTGGATGAAAAAATTCTTGGTTTATGCATTCTTTATCAGTGCGTTGATGATCGTAGCTTGTACCGACGGATCGGTAATAGGTAATGACTTAGTGGAAAATGAGGTAATCACTTTAGAATTCGAAGATGCGTTCGAATTATCCGGACAAACAGTGCTCGGAGATAGTGTAGCAACATATAGAATCAATACGACCAATCAAACGTACCTCCTAGGCGCAATAGATGAATCAACCTTTGGACGATATTCTTCTGACATTTATACTGGATTGGCATTCAATACGACTTTTCCAGACTTTGAAAATTCTACTCTTGACAGTGTAGTACTTTCCCTCGAATTTGACACGCTTGGTTTTTATGGTGACCCCTCAGTTGTTCATGACATTGAAGTCTATGAAGTGACCGAAGACATTTTTGCACAAGATACGATCTACTCTGATGAAACTTTTGCTATCGATACGGATCCAATAGCCAGTGTCTCATTGATACCCAGCACATCAGAAACAATCGATATAGATGCAAGGATTCCAGATGTGGATAGTACTATAACCCTGAGTCCAAGATTAAGAATTCGATTGGACAATGCATACGGACAGCGGCTTATCGATGATGAAGATGCTCAAACTTCAATTGAAGATTTGAACGCGAACTTCAAAGGTTTGTACATTAAATCTGCTCCTCAAGGGAATAGTATAATCGGTTTAAATTTTACCGAAAATCCAGATTTCAACAATGGTATTGCCAGACTTCACGTTTATTATACGAAGACTGAGAATGGTGAAGAAGAACTTGAAGAGTATAGCTATACACTAAGAGCAGCAACCAGTTCGACCTTTGTACATGATTATACAAGTTCCACTGTAGGATCTTCCATCAACAATACAGAAGCTGGTGACCAATATTTATTTTCTCATAATATGGCAGGAGTGGATGCAGAGATATTTATTCCAGATTTAAATTTTTTAGATAATAACAATACAGATACTATTATTGTCAATTCTGCTCAATTGATAGTGACAGTGAACGATGATGATATTGAATTCGAAACCGCACTATACCCACCTAGTAGCAGATTTCTATTAAGTAGAGACAATGATGATGGCGAAGGAAGAGTACTTGTAGACGATATTGTGAAGGATAATCTAGATCTATCTACAGGATTAGGGGTTCTCGATGGAGTAGCACGAGAAACCACTCTGGATGATGGAAGTGTTGGTACAACAGTGACGTTCAACATCACAGATTATGTGCAAAACCTGCTAAAAAATGATATTTCTTCCTCAAAACTGCGAATATCACCGGTTGGAAGATCGGAATCTCCAAGAAGAACCGTATTTTACGGTGTAAATCACCCAGATTTTCCAGCCAAGTTGAGAATAGCATATACTAAAATTTAATTTTTTGAATTAAAAAATAAAACGCTATGTGTGGTATTGTGGCTTATATTGGCGAAAAGCAAGCCTTTCCAATTATCCTTGAAGGACTTAAAAGACTAGAATATAGAGGGTACGACAGTGCCGGAATCTCTATCGTTAATGGAGATATTACAACCGTAAAGAAAAAAGGAAAAGTATCCGAATTAGAAAAAGCTACCAGCAATGTTGAAATGAGTGGCACGCTGGGAATGGGCCATACTCGGTGGGCTACACATGGCCGGCCGGATGACATTAACGCTCACCCTCATGTTTCGCAAAGTGGCCGGTTAACCTTGATACACAATGGTATTATTGAAAATTACGCCTCAATAAAAACTGCGTTGTTAGATTTGGGGTATGAATTCAAAAGTGAGACGGATACCGAAGTCCTTGTAAATCTAATAGAGGTATTACAAAACGAGAAGAATCTATCGCTGGAAGATGCAGTACGCGAAGCTTTAACCAGAGTAGTTGGCGCCTATGCAATAGTAGTTTTGGATAAAAACGACCCAAACGTCATCGTAGGTGCAAGAAAATCAAGTCCATTAGTGATTGGTATAGGAGATAATGAATATTTCCTGGCTTCAGATGCAAGTCCAATTATAAAATTCACAAATAAGGTAGTTTATCTCAAAGATGAAGAAATCGTAACCGTAAGAAGGAATTCAGATTTCGAAGTTCGAAACATTAAAAATCAAATTCAGGAACCGCAAATCAAAGAGATTGACCTGAAACTTGAAGAATTGGAAAAAGGGGGGTTTGATCACTTTATGTTGAAGGAAATATTCCAACAGCCAGTGACGATGTTTGAGAGTATGCGTGGAAGAATCAATGCAGAGGAAGGTTGGGTATCCGTAGGTGGGATGCAAGATCATATGAAGAAATTTGAAAACGCAGATAGACTCATTTTCGTAGCCTGTGGCACTTCATGGCATTCTGCCTTAATTGCCGAATATTTATTTGAAGACATAGCAAGAGTTCCTGTTGAAGTAGAGTATGCTTCGGAATTCAGATATCGCAATCCAATAATATCAGAAAAAGATGTAGTGATCGCCCTTTCTCAATCTGGTGAGACAGCTGATACCTTGGCAGCGTTGACCCTTGCCAAGAAAAAAGGTGCTCTTACCTACGGAATAGTAAACGTTATCGGGTCGTCCATTGCAAGATTGACAGATTGCGGTTCCTACATACATGCCGGACCGGAAATTGGAGTAGCATCTACCAAGGCATTCACCAGTCAATTGGTCATCTTATCTCTTATGGCTCTGAATCTGGGTTATAGAAAAGGCACCATAAATGAAGGAGATTTTAGAAAACTGATTTTCGCTCTTGAATCCATTCCTGCTAAAGTAGAACGTATCCTGAAGTTGAATGAAAAAATAAAATACATCTCTTCAGAGATCAAAAATAGCCAGCATGCACTCTATTTAGGAAGAGGTTACAATTTCCCTGCTGCATTGGAAGGCGCATTAAAACTGAAAGAAATTTCATATATTCACGCTGAAGGTTATCCGGCGGCAGAAATGAAACACGGGCCTATTGCTCTTATTGATGAGCACATGCCGGTAATCGTAATTGCGACAAACGAAAGTGCAAGGGAAAAAATCGAAAGTAATATCCAGGAAGTTAAAGCAAGAAAGGGAATCGTAATTGCCGTGATCCTGGAAGGAGACGAAAAGTTAAGGGAAATGGCAGATTATGCAATTGAAATCCCAGAGGTTGCAGAGCCACTATCGCCACTTCTTTCCGTAATTCCACTTCAGCTTTTATCGTATCACATTGCAGTAATGAGAGATTGTGATGTCGATCAGCCACGGAATTTGGCTAAATCAGTCACCGTTGAATAACAGAATAATTCTAAATATAAATACAACACAAAATAAATGGTTTCAACAGCAAATGGCTTAGAGTATAATTCATCAAGAGAAAACCTGGTCATATCGGAATATGGAAGGCATGTACAAAAATTAATCAAACATGCCAAAACAATTGAAGACAAAGAGGAAAGACAAGCCTTTGTAGAGTCCATCATCAATCTTATGCATCAGATGAATCCTCAGAATAAAAATGTTGCAGAATATAAACTGAAACTTTGGAGACATTTGTTTCGTATTGCGGATTACGAGATTGATGTTACCCCACCTGAAGAAGTATCTACCTCCAGACCCGAGGAACACGCCGATAGAGTTCACATGAAATATCCTCAATCGGAATTTAGATACCGACATTATGGAAATACAATTCAATTGATGATTGAAAAAGCCATACAAATGGAAGAAGAGGATAAGAAAAAAGCCTTTACTGGTGTGATCGCTTCTTACATGAAATTGGCATACAGAACCTGGAACAAAGAACACTACGTCAATGACGAAATTATTAAGGGAGATTTAATAAAACTCTCAAAAGGACAACTACGTCTTGATGATGAATATAGCATTGGAAATGTAGCGCCTACCAAACGGAATCAATCGAGAGGAGGAAGTCAAAAACATTCAAAAGGAAGAAAGAACAATAACCGAAACAACAATAACAATCGTAACAATAATAGAAACAGAAGAAGAAAGTAGGACTAAAATTCTCGTTTATTGAATAGTATCTTCTTATTTAACTTGTGTTCATAAATTTTTAATCATATCTTGAAATCATTATTCGCCTTCCTCAACGGAGCGAAGTGAAATGTTCGAACAAAAATTTTATCTCCTAAGAGGAATTAAGATTTTTATATGAATAAGATAATTTTATATGTTTTTTACTTAGGAACTCCAATAATTGGATTTCTAAAGCTCCTATTAGATTTTTTTAGATATAAAAACAACAAAAACTAGTAGGTCAATTTTTTGGGTTGCATCACCTTCAAAAAACGTATTAAGTTTATTTTGTAAAGCATTCAAATTTTCATTTTTAAACCCTAAGGTTAAACAGAGGTAAAAGTAAAATGTAGAGACACCTCGCGTTAAACGTTTAACATCGTCAAGATTTAACTGTCCATTGTGCAAGCCAGACTATAAAATGACAATAAATATTCAAAGATAGGCTTGGGATTAGATGTGTCTGTATTCATCATTCGCCATAAGACACTGGAGTAGGAAAAAATTATTAATGGACGACATTTAGAATTCATTCGAATGAACCCCAATAGTGCACTGTTGGGGTCTTTTTATTTTTTCACCAACCTACGAAAGAGAAAT
>JBCCVV010000288.1:0-8192 GCA_039194925.1 Bacteroidota bacterium | reverse complement strand
TCAACATTCAATGCTGGGTAATTCCCAAACATTCCTCCTATTTTTTCACTTACAAAACCCAACAGTTTAACCACTGTAATTGGCAATTTTATTTTAAGAGCAGCTTTGTTGCCCAATGCCTTTTTTATTGCTTTAGTATAGGAAGTTGAAGTATGTACCGCCAAATCCGTCGCAAAGTACGCAACATTTTTTTTATGTGCTAATGTTGAGTCAAGTATTACGCGAACGAGATCTTTCACATAAATAAATGTTAACTGTTGATCTGCCAAACCAACTGACAAATCCAATCCTCTATTGAGTAACTGATAGACTGTAAAAAGGTCTTTTTCTCTGGGGCCATAGACAGCAGTAGGTCGTATGATGACATATGGAATATTTTCTTGTGCCTTAAGATACCCTTCCGCTTTCAACTTACTTCGTCCATAATTTGTAACTGGATGAGGTTTTCCGGATTCTGTTACGATGCCCGAATCTGTATATTCAGCGGGGCCATATGCAGCAAGACTACTAATAAAGGTTAGTTTTCTCAGCGATAAACCAGATTTCTGAATGGCTAAAATGATGTTATTCAGGTATTCGGCGTTTACTTTAAAATACACATCTTTTAATGGCGTTTTGGTGACTCCCGCATTATGAATAAAATAATCATATTGATTTTCAAGAAGTTGATTTGCAAGTGTATCCGTATTCTCAAAATCCAGATGTACAAATTTTATACGGGGGTCGGTTAAGTATTGCGTATTACTTGTTTTACGAATAGCAGCGTAGACCTCCAAGCCACGATTCAAAGCTTCCTCAACAAGAAACCCGCCTACAAATCCACTTGCTCCAGTTATCAATACTTTTTGACTCAAACCTTATACTGTTTTGCTGTAAATTCGATAGGTCTTATACTTTTGACCGTTTAGTTTTTCAGCTGCTTGTACCATCATGGTGTTGTTTTCCAATACCCATGAGGCCTCTCCACCTCTTAAATTATTATCCTGCGCTGCTTTAATATAATTGGCAAAAAATACCGCCTCAATCCCTAATTTTCTATAGTCTTCTAATATTCCTAAAAGAATAATTCGGATCAACCCAACTTTGGATTTATTAAACAACAACCTGAATACATTGAATGGCAATAACTTCCCTTTCTTAAAATTCTTGGTAATTTCATTGATGTCAGGAAGAGCAACTGCAAAACCAATGAGTTTACCTTTTTCCTCTGCCATGTAAACATAGCGCAAGTCCAGAAGCAGATTAAGACCTTCTGCCAAATGATTATATTCTTCGTCTGTTGGGGGTACAAAGCCCCAGTTTTTTTCCCAGACTCTTAGATAGACATCTTTAATCTTTTTGATATCCCCTTTTTTAGTCTTCTTTGTAGAGGTACGTATGGTAATACCTTTTCGTGCCAATCTTTCCTGCAACATACTTGCCAGACGGAGTGATTTCTCATTGACGCCTTTGGTGGGTATATAGTATGCAAAAAGATCCATCTCCTTGCCAAATCCATATTTTGACACGAAATCGTTGTAATAGGGCTTATTGTATGTCATCAGAACTGTAGGTGGCTTGTCGTACCCTTCAATCAACATTCCCGCAGTATCATTTGTCGTAAAATTAGTAGGACCTAGAATTCGATCAACTCCTTTGTTTTTTACCCATTCTACAGCCTTATCCAATAATAGTGAGGCAACCTCGTAATCATTAACAACATCAAAAAAACCGAAAAAGCCAACATTGCTTTCATGGTATTTGTTGTAGTTATTATCCAATACAGCAGCAATCCTTCCTACAACCTTACCGCTTGCATCCTTGGCTAGAAAGAGTTCTGCTTCAGAATGTTTGAAGAATGGGTTTTTCTTTGTGCTTAGTACTTCTGAAATATTAAGATATAGCTCAGGAACATAATTCGCATCTCCCTGATACAAATCATGCGGGAAATTTATAAATCGCTTTTTGTCAGAATTAGATTCTACGCGCGAAATCGTGACGGTCATGCAATACTTTTAGCAGATTCGATGATGTCTAACTTCTTGGCGATTTTTGTGATTTTTTCTATTGATTCCTGAATTTGATCATGTGAATGCGTTGACATAAGTGAGTATCTTATCAAAGATGAAGTACTTGCCACTGCAGGAGATACCACAGGATTAACAAATATTCCTTCTTCCAAAAGCATTTTGGTCAACTTAAATGTTTTGAAATCATCCCTCACGTAGATTGGGATAATTGGCGTCACAGTATGACCCGTATCAAAGCCAGCGCTCTTCAATCCTTCCATCGCAAATCGAGTATTATCCCAAAGTTTTTCAATTCTTTCGGGCTCTTCTTTGATCAAGTCCAGGGCTGCAATGACGCTTGCCGCGTTTGCAGGCGCTATACTTGCTGAAAAAATTAATGATCTCGCATTGTGCTTAAGGAAATTAATTGTATCATTATCAGCAGCAATAAATCCACCTATGGATGCAAGCGATTTGCTGAAGGTCCCCATGATCATATCCACATCTTCTGTAAGTCCGAAATGAGAAGATGTACCTCTTCCATTTTCTCCCATTACTCCCAGACCATGCGCATCATCAACAAATATGTTCGCCTTGTATTTCTTGGCCAATTCACTAATCTTTGGAAGATTAGCAAGATCACCTTCCATGCTGAATACACCATCTACGGCGATAACCTTTAAGCTATCAGGTTCTGTTTTTGCCAATATCTTTTCAAGTGACTCCATATCATTGTGTCGGTACTTAAGTACTTTGGCAAAAGACAATCTTGAGCCATCAATGATACATGCATGATCCAATTCGTCCATTATGATATAGTCGTGTCTGCCGGGTATAGACGATAAAACGCCAAGATTTACCTGAAAACCGGTACTAAATACCAAAGCACCATCCTTACCAACGAATTGAGCTAGTTTTTCTTCTAATTCCAAATGAAGGTCTAATGTACCATTTAGAAATCTCGAACCAGCGCATCCCGAGCCATATTTGTCAATAGCCTCTTTTGATGCTTCTTTAAGTTTTGGATGATTTGTTAAACCTAGGTAACTATTGCTGCCAAACATAAGCACTTTTTTCCCTCCGATAGTAACAACAGTATCTTGCTCCGATTCTATTGTTCTGAAGAAAGGATACAATCCCAACTTCGCTACCTTTTGAGGAATATCATATGCTCGCATTTTTTGTTTAAGAATACTCATATGGCACTTTTTCTAGATATTTTAATAATTAATGGACTGCAAGAAATGAAACTACGGATTACTATTACAACTTATGCTATGAATTTCGCATATTTATCTATAAACGTTCGCATTTTCGTTTTCATCAGCACAAAATCAAATACAAAGATGGCAATAATTGCACAAAAAAAGCCTAAAATTACGTCAATAATATAGTGATGCATGGAATAAACTGCTGCATACCATATACCAATCACGTCAATTGCGAATAAAACGGCTAACCATTTGTGTCTTTTCTTTATTCCATAATACAATAATACCACGGGATAAGCGGCATGCAAAGATGGTATAGCCGCAAATACATTGGCGTTTTTATTGTACATATTGGCAAATAGTGGATAATTAATCAATTCATCAAAACGAAGCAATTGTGCTGCATTTCCAGGAATTTCAAAATTTAAATCTGTCCCATGATAAAACACATACCACGGTGGGGCGGCCGGATACAGATAATAAATCGTAAACCCTACAAGATTTGCAAATAAAAATGCTGCTGTAAATTGTAGTAACATTTTTTTATCTGTTTTGAATAAATAAATACCATATGCCATGGGCAAAGGCACCCAGGTCAAGTAAAATATCCCTGAAAGAAAATCCGAAACCGCATTTGCATTTTGATAAAAGTATTCGTTTGGTGTTAGAATTTCATTACCGATAGCAATAGGGAATAGATATTTTTCAAGATGGTAAGGTTCTATGATGTGAATGGAATTTATAAGATAGTTGGGATACACGCGCATGGCGTCATACACTATCCAAAACAACCAAAAGAAGATAAAACCCAACACAAATCTTCGGGTCAGGCTACTGGCAAAATAGGTCACCACTAAAAACAGAATAAAGTAGATGTGATCAGTTCTTAATCCTACGACTAAGGTCAACCAGAGGGTATATACTAATAAAAATATTCCAGCAATGGAAAGTGTAGTTCTAGAAAACGCCCTATCCAGCGGATTTACATCCGACACCAATGTCTGATCCATACCACAAAACTCTTAAATGTCTATTTTTTCATAACAGGGAAGTCCTGTCTCAATCTGAAGTCCATAGAGTTCCAGGTATTTCACTACTGGGAAAGCACCTTGCTCTTCTACGAACACATATACATTGGACAGTTCGGCCCACATATTATTAATCTTACCTACCGCTTTATATTCTTGATCATCGTTTTTGGTAATGAATAGTTTGTAACTAGGGTAAGAAACAATATTCATCTGTATCGCATCATTATTGATAATATTGTACTCATATCCATATGCGAGTTTTCGCTGAATATAATTTAAAGGTTTGTCCTTACCATTATTATCGTATTGTCTCCAAAAAACATAGATAGGATCATCCATTAAGAAATTTCCATCTTGATTCTTACGAATTTTATAAATAACAGTATTGGGATTTTGATTTCTCTGAATATAAAAAAGCATGTCATCTACATCGGGAATAGGATAGTTTTCAGGCAAGCCCATCAACCCCCTAATGTTATAATCATCTCTTTTATCTTTTGGTGGCAGATACATTATTCAGATTTCAAAATTATTTTACGCGCATGCATCAATCTTCGAATTGCCGTAACATTTGCCATTATGGACAAAATAAAGATTGGTAACGTAAAGATAGTTATTGTTTCGAAAAGAGGAAAGGGCAAACCTTCAATATCGATCTTAAATTCTCCTCCGTACATCTCACTAAACAAACCGCATGCAATTGCTGCAATACCAATAAGTAATATACGTTCAGGTCTCTGCATTATTCCAACGCTTGCACTTACGCCTAAGCCCTCGGCTCTGGCACGGGTATAACTCACCATAACACTCCCGATCATAGCTATAAAAGCAAATATTGAGCTTAAGAAGTAATCGTAGGATACGAGATAATAACAAATTCCTAGAAACATAAACATCTCACTGTATCGGTCGAGCACGGAATCAAACAATGCACCATAATCGGATGACATATTTGCAACTCGGGCCAATCTGCCATCAATCATATCCATCAATCCACCCAGTAATATGATAAAACCTGCCATTCCGACAAAGCCGTGATCCATCCGTTCGCCTTTTTCAGCACCATAAATTAGCACAATAGAAGCCAAAATATTTAAAATAAGCCCTGCGAAGGTGATCATATTAGGAGTGATTCCAATTTTGATCAGAAGTTTAATGAAGGGATTGATTATTCCATAAACCAATTGTTGGGCGTTGTCTTTCCAATTGTCTGCCATAAGCACAAAGCTAACCGAAAACTTCAACTGAAAAAAATAATCTTACTCTTCTATTGACTGGATTATGCATATGATCTCCATATAGATCAAAAAAGGCCACTGTGCGAAACAGTAGCCTTTCTTTTATTTTAAAGATATACGATTATCGTACAACAGTTATTTTCTTGGAAGTAAAACCAGCATCTGTTCTAATATTCATTAGATACATTCCACCTGGATAATCAGAAACATCAATTGACAAATTATCTCTCTTGATGTTTGAGAATTTGTGAACTCCTGCTCTATTACCTGTCATGTCTGTAATTTCAATAGTAACTTGCTTTGAAAGTTCAACAAGGTCCAATTGTACAGTTACATTCTCAGATGCAGGTGAAGGGAATACATTTACAATATTATCTTCACTAAGATCTTGAGTAGAAACAGTTCCACCTAAGGTCATTCTGATGTCCCAAATTACTCCATTAGAAACATCTACATTAAATAGTGCCCTGTCGTGTCTGTCCTCGTGACTTGCAGCATTTGCCTGTGCAAAAGAACCGAAACCTCCTATATATCCGCCTTCACTGTGTGCAAGGTTATTTGCACCAGCAGCGTATTCCGGATGGCCTACTACATCAACTCCTCTGAAGAAGTAGTTCGTATTTTCATTGAATGGATTAGTGTGCGCAACAACTAGGATATCACCTCCGTCCACGGGTACAATCGTAGTAGGAGTTGAATTTTCATCCAGCCACTCATCTATAGTAAATATTCCATCGGGAGCAGCTCCAGGCTGAATGAGTATATCATTTTGACCAAGAAGAACTCTTTCTCCTTCATCCACAGTTCTGTTTGAATTGATATCAACCCACTGGTAAACACCTACGTTGATAAAACCAGGAGAAGGAACTGAGTCTTGAGCACTTGTAGAATATCCCAGGGTTACGGTTTCAATATTTTGACCGCCATCATTGTGCGGCATTCTGAAGTAAGACCCCCAAGAAAGAAGTCCGTCACCGTATCTAAATCCACTAATATAATCTACTTCTCCATGCTCCTCATCACTAGGCAGTTTTCTGAATTCTCGCTCTGTTATTTTGAATGGAGCTGTAATTACATCATTCTCTTGATTTTCATCACCTGCAGCGTCTATTTCAAATTCTACTGAGTAAAATCCTTCCTCATTTGGCATAGTGTACGTGGCATCAAATAGTTTATTTTCATCTGTGCTACATCCCGGTACTGGACCATATTCTCTGGAAGCTGAGAAAATTTCAGCGCCATTGCCATCTCTTACTCTATAATGAAGTGTAGATGCTGGATTCTCGTAAGCTCTTATATTTTCAATGTCTGCGAGAATTGGAACTGTTGACCACATGTTTCTTGGAGTAGCATAGTTCGCCACCTTGGTGTAGAAGTTAGAATTAACTCTCATATCAACTGACTCATCCGCCTCTCTCAGGGTAATATCATCAACTGCCCAGTAGTAATAGTTTCCATTATAGTGAAAAGTAACAACTACTTGAGATTCTCCTGCCAAACCACATAATGGTAATCTTACTTCCTCCATGATGTGAGCACTGTTCACAGGAAATGTTTCGTTAATTTGAATTGTGTCTCTGTTACTTGCTCCACCATCTACAGATACATAGATGAAGAAGTTACTTTGAAATTGTCTCAAAGCTTGGAAAAATGAAATGTCGACCTCAGTAGTAACACTTGAAAAATCCATAACTGGAGAAACTAAGTAACCATCACACGGTGCCGGACAAGGGCCATTTTCAAAGTTATTAGGCAATCCATTGTTATCCAAAAAATCGGAATCCATTACCATAGCTCCGTTGCACTGAGACTCAGAACCAATTACAGTTCCATCTGCCGGTCCAAATGCTCCTTTGGTTATATCACCTGTTTCACTATATTCCCATCCTATCGTAGTTTCAAAACCTGCAGCATCCAAAGTTCTCCATCCGTCTAGACCTCCATCAAACTGGAAGTTGAAGATAGAACCTGGAGGTGGATCAATATCACATTGGGAATATCCCATTGTGGTGAATCCAACTACAAGAGCGAAACCCATTAATAATTGAGTAAAATTTTTTCTCATAATAAATGTTTTAAATAATTAAGTCGTTATTAAATCCTTTAAATGTGGCTATTTGAAACGCTAAAATAGAAATTCTTTTGAAAACTAAATGTCTCTATGGATAACTGTATGCGATTTCATTTCTCTATCGTTTCTTCCCTGCTGAAATACGCAGATTTAAGTTCATCTAATGTCATTATACTGACACCCGATTTCATACAGACCACTTTTCCAGAGAGATTAGCCAGGGTAGCAATAGAAGATGTATCATAGCCTAAAAGATAAGCTAAAACCATTATGGATAGCGATGTATCACCTGCGCCACTTACATCGACTACATCAATTCGATCCGCAGGAGAGTAAAATAATTTATCTTCTTCTACATACGCTATTCCCTTTTCGGCAAGAGTACACATTAATATTTCGCACTTTAATTTATGTGCACTGCTCTTCATTATTTCTTGAAAAGAGATACTCTTATGGGATGAATTCGCATCCATCAATTCTTTACGATTAGGTTTGAAAAGAGTTGCGCCTTGAAACTTCCAAAAGTTCGAAAATTTGGGATCAATAAAATATGGAATATCATGTTTTCTTATTAATTCTAGTATTCTGTCAATGCTATTGACTGTAAAAATACCTTTGTTATAATCTTGAAGAACTACTCCCGTAATAGGATG
>JBCCVV010000287.1:0-8264 GCA_039194925.1 Bacteroidota bacterium | reverse complement strand
GTATTTTTTTCTAAAAAAATAATTCATCATTGAAATAACCTGTCAAGTACTTGACTTTCAGGGGCTCCCAAAGTGTCAAAATTCTACACGTAATACGAAAGAATTGATTTTTAGGCGTCATTTTGGTCTATTTTAAACCATAGAATATGATTTCTTGGGTATGTTTAGATTCTTATTTTATACATTAATTTGGTTTGAATTATTTAATTTAACAAATCATAACTCTATGGGGATTTTAGTTCTCATAGAGTTTTTTTATGTCAGATCTTTTCCAAAATGAATGATCCTTTCCATGGTTCGTTTGTTATTTTTTACATGCATTCTCTTTGTTCGAATCAAACTTCGATTAATGATATGCAAAAGTTATCTTTGTTGGCCTAACCACATTTTTCAATGATTGAAACCGAATTTGAAATAAGCCAAAAGACGCTCAAAAAAGCGTTGCGCTTGATGTTTACAGCCAAGTGCCTTACCGATCTGTACGAAGAGAATAACAAAACCGTGTCAAAATATGTCCACGCTACGAGCAGAGGGCACGAAGCGATTCAAATTGCAACCGGATTACTTCTCACCCCAAAAGATTTTGTAGCTCCTTATTACAGGGATGACTCATTATTACTAGCGGTTGGATGCACTCCCTTGGACTTGATGCTGCAGGTATTAGCGAAAAGAGAGGATCCGTTTTCCGGAGGTCGTACGTACTATTCTCATCCCAGCTTAAAAGATGATGACAAACCTACGATTCCCCACCAATCTTCTGCTACCGGTATGCAAACTATCCCTATGACAGGGGTTGCCATGGGAATTCAATACAAAGAAAAACTAGGTCTCTCCCTTCACGAATATGGTAAAAACCCGGTAGCTGTCTGCTCCATTGGCGATGCCGCCATGACCGAAGGAGAAATTGCCGAAGCTTTGCAAATGGCGGCGCTAAAACAATTTCCGATCATTTATCTCGTCCAGGATAACGGTTGGGATATCTCCGCCAATAAAGAGGAAACCCGTGCTATGGATGCGGATGTATACGCAAAAGGATTTCCCGGCATTGAAACACGAAGTATAAACGGAAGCGATTTTACAGAATGCTATGCATGCATGAAAGAAGTCATTGGATTATGTCGAAAAGAAAGAAGACCATTTCTTGTGCATGCGAAGGTCCCCTTACTGAATCACCATACTTCAGGTGTGCGAAAAGAATGGTATAGAGATGATTTGGAAGAACACGCCACCAGAGATCCTTATCCCATTCTTAAGCAAATTCTGATAGAGAGTAAGATCTCAAATAAAGCGATCGAAAAGATTGAAAAAGAAGTAAAAAATCAAGTTCTGAAAGCCTACGATCAAGCCCTGGCGTCAGAGGACCCCAGGCCGGAGGATCTCTTCACACACGATTTTGTACCAACACCAGTTACTGAGGAAAAAGGAAATAGATCTCCTAAAGGTGGAGAAGAGAAAGTAATGGTTGATTGTGCGCTTTTTGCCATTCAAGAACTCATGCAAAAACATCCTGAATGTCTTCTTTATGGGCAGGATGTTGGTGGTAGATTGGGAGGTGTATTTCGGGAAGCGGCAACGTTGGCACAAAAGTTTGGTGATGATCGCGTATTCAATACTCCTATCCAGGAAGCATTTATAATAGGTAGTACCGTGGGCATGTCTGCAGCAGGATTACGTCCCATAGTAGAAGTACAATTTGCCGACTATATATGGCCAGGACTAAATCAATTGTTCAGCGAGGTGAGTCGAAGTTGCTATTTGTCGAATGGAAAATTTCCTGTAAGTATGGTCCTTCGGGTACCAATCGGGGCTTATGGCAGTGGAGGCCCTTATCATTCCAGCAGTGTAGAGTCAGTTCTTGCAAATATTCGAGGCATCAAGATTGCCTATCCGAGTAATGGTGCGGATATGAAGGGATTGATGAAGGCCGCTTATTACGATCCAAATCCAGTCGTAGTGCTTGAACATAAGGGCCTGTATTGGTCAAAGGTAAAAGGAACAGAAAACGCTCGCACGATTATGCCGGATGAAAATTATATTCTGCCACTGGGAAAAGGAAAAATGGTTTTAGACTCCTTCGAACCCAACAAAATTGGTGGAAACAACGTTTTGGTTATTGCCTATGGAATGGGCGTCCACTGGGCGATCCAAGCTGCCAAAAAATTAGAAGGTCAAGTAGGCATTTTAGATTTGAGGACATTATATCCATTGGATGAAGATCTCATTTTCGAAATGTCTAAAACGTATGGCAGAATATTGGTGGTCACGGAAGAACCTGAATATAATGGATTTGCACAAAGCATAGCATCCAGAATACAACAAAAGTGTTTTGAGTTTCTTGATGCACCGGTTAGGGTAATTGGAGCTGAAAACATGCCTGCAATCCCACTAAATGAAACATTGGAGAAAACAATGATACCATCTGCTAAAAAAGTTAAAACAGCGATTGAATCATTGTTAAATTATTAAGATAAATGCAAAAAGAAAATATGAGTGACAATAATGAAGTCGTTGCCAGAAAAATGAAGCAGTGGTCGAAGATCAAAGGTGAAAACAGTTGGACTATGTTCAAGGTAATTGCCGAATTCGTAGATGGATTCGAGACCATGAATAAAATACAACCCAGTATATCAATATTTGGATCTGCTCGCACCAAACCGGGAAGCAAATACTATGAACTGGCATCTTCAATGGCAAAATTACTTACCGAAGAGGGGTATGGCGTTATAACGGGAGGTGGTCCTGGTATTATGGAGGCAGCCAACAAAGGTGCGTACATGAATAAAGGGACTTCGATAGGTCTGAATATCGATTTGCCTTTTGAGCAATCTCATAATGCCTATATTGATCCTGACAAAGTATTGAATCACCGTTACTTCTTTGTGCGTAAGGTAATGTTTGTGAAGTACGCACAGGCTTTTATCGTAATGCCGGGAGGTTTTGGGACCCTGGATGAATTGTTTGAAGTTCTTACCCTAATTCAAACTAAAAAAATCACTCCTGTTCCGATTGTACTAATGGGTACCGAATTTTGGTCTGGTATGAGAAATTGGATTGAAACCACTATGAAAGAAGAATTCGCCACGATCAGTCCTCATGATATGGATTTACTTCCTATTGTTGACAAACCTGAAGAGGCGATGGAATTAATCAAAGATTTCTACAGAGCGGATACTTCTCACGAACTTGAGCCGAATTATAATTTGTAACTACGGGAAGTTTATTGATGAATAAAAGGTTAATTTTTAGGGTTTGAAAAGCAAATCATGCGTTAGTCGCGCCACTCAAAGCTTCCTATGATTTGTGCTACATCCTTCGATACAAAATCCAATATTGGAGCGATAGAGTCTGGATCCACAGCAGAATTAAAATACAATGAAGCGCGGACAAAGTGATTCGTTGTGTCGGAAAGGAAGAAGTTAATCGGGGAAGCCACCGGGCCTTCCAGATTAAACTGCAAACCGGTTACTCCATTGGCATTCTGTATCAATACTTCTTCTCTATACTCGGCCTTGGTATTATGCTGTTCGACTATTCGGAATGCATCGGATACCAGTTTATCTAAGGGATTAGATTTATCGATTGGAATGTAACTAAAATGCATAGAACCGTTAAAATCTCCTAAGTCCAGGTCAAACCAGCAAGGATGGGAAGATTCCTCACCAAAAAATTTAATTCCAGTTTTCACCTTTGCATAAGCAGGTTTTTGAAATGTAAAGTTACATGCATCAAGTAGAAATGCATCATAGGTCTGACTCGGAAAGTCAACCCGTGGATACATTCTTGGTTTGGGTGAATGAATCTGATCCCCCTCACATGAATACAATACAATCGAAATTAAAATTGCAATTAATACCCTCATCTAGCTATTATCATTTCTTACTTAAGTGTATCTTTTCTATTCTTCTTCTGGATACAGAAATTATCTTTAAAACAACGTCTTCGTATTCAATTTCCGTCTCCACTTTTGGAATTGCACCTACGATTTCTATGATTAATCCCGCCAAGCTGTCCGATTCTCCCTTCATTTTATCAAAATAATCGGTATCCTCTCCAATTATACGGCAAACGTCATTGAGCAATGATTTTCCCTCAAAAATGTAATTGCCTTCCGTAAGTTTCACATAATCCATATCTTCTTCTTCATCAAATTCATCCTTGATATCTCCGATCACTTCTTCCATTACATCTTCAAGTGTAACGATTCCAGCACTGCCGCCGTATTCATCCACAACAATGGCAATATGGGTCCGTTTTATCTGAAACTCCTTCAGCAAATCATCAATCTTTTTGGATTCCGGCACGTACAAAACGGAAGTTCTGACTTTGCTTGTCCAATCAAAATCTTCTGGTTCACCATAATATCCAATCAGATCTTTCACGTATAAAATGCCGACAATACTATCAAAGTCATCATCGTAAACGGGTATTCTCGAAAATCCGCTTTCCTTGATCACCTTGATCACTTCCTCCCAAGGTGTATTGATATCAAAAGCCACTACATCTAATCGGGTCTTCATGATTTGCTTGGTGGAAACATCGCCAAACTTTACGATTCCTTTGAGAATATCAGCTTCTTCTTCAGAACTTTCATCGTCCGAATTCACGGTAAGATCAATTGCTGCATCTATATCTTCCTTGCTCGTATTTGATTGATAATTATTGGAATTGGTAATCTTGTTTTCTAATTTGTTGGACCAACTCACCAAAATACGGCTCAAGGGACCAAAAATTGTATTCAACAGTGTAAGTGGACCAGACATGAATCTCGCAAACTTCAAGTTGTTCAAATTTGCATATAGCTTCGGTGCGATTTCACCGAAAAGGACTAAGATCGCCGTTACCACAACTACTGTAAGAAAAAGGTTAAATCCATTAGCCAATTTTTCGGCTGTACCCAGAAAACCAAATCCGAGTTCGTAGAGCCATTCTCCCATTTCTTTTGCCCTTTCTGCACCAATTAATCTTTTAATCAAGAAATCTGACGTAACTACTATGGCAATATTCACCAGATTATTGGCAATCAAAATGGTAGCAAGCAGCGTTCTGGGTTTTTCTTTAAGTGTAATAATTCTTTTGCTCGAACTTGCATCTTCATCCTTAAGATTGGAAAGGTCATTTGGAGACAATGAAAAAAAAGCGATTTCACTTCCAGATATCAAAGCAGAAGAGATGATCAAAATCACCAAGAATAAAATAGAGAAAATCACTCCATTGGTAATCAAAACAAAGGCAGCCTGGAAACAAAATAATAAAATACTCGAAGGAGGCTCTATGTCCAATTTTTAGGTTTTAGTTAGCAAAAGATCATGAAGATCGTTTTCACCTGCCGCTTTATCAGAAGGGCAGATCATCGTCCGGCATATCTGCGACACTTGGGGTGTTTGAAATTGAAGTTCCAGGAGCTTGTGGAGCTGCCGGCACCGAATTACCATCATTTACAGGTAATGATCTTGACCCAATGGGTTCGTTCGATGCATCTGGAAATGAATTACCTCCTCCACTGCTTTCTCTTTTTTCCAGAATTTGGAAATTACTTGCCACGACCTCTGTTGTCCTGCGGTCCTGACCATTTTGATCTTGCCACTTTCTTGTAGTTAGTTTTCCTTCGATGTAGACTAATTTTCCCTTAGTCAACAATCGTTCTGCCAATTCGGCCAAATTTCGCCACATGATTATATCGTGCCACTCCGTTATTGTCTGATATTCACCTGCTTTATCTCTATATCTTTCATTCGTTGCGATAGAAAATTTGGCAACAGCCGCCCCATTGTCCAAATGCCTCACTTCCGGGTCTCTTCCTAAATTTCCTATCAACATTACCTTATTTAGCATCTTCTCGTGTTTCTATTATAATTCTCAAAAAAAGGAATAATTGGTAATATTTTGAATATATGCTTCTCTGATTACCAAAAACTATTCTTACAAATGTCCAATTTTTTGGTGGTTCTGCAAAACATAAAAGTCACAAACTCCCTGTTGTTATGGTCAAAACATGGAGTAAAATTGGATTTCTCTTCAATTTTAAGAGAAAATCAGCTTGAATACGATCATTTTATATGATTAATATATACAATGTGTAATTGATATACTTTCTTTGCATCCTGTTTAAGAAATTACAAAAATTACAATTATGGCAAAGATCCTTATCAACGATGGCTTACATCCTTCTGGCATCAAAATGTTGGAAGATGCTGGTCACACGGTAACAACCGAAAAAATCCCACAAGAAGAACTACCAAGCAAACTGCCGGAATATGATGGCATATGTGTGAGAAGTGCAACAAAAGTAAGAACAGAACTCATCGACCTGTGCCCAAATCTCAAATTTATAGGAAGAGGTGGTGTAGGGCTGGATAATATTGATGTGGATCATGCTAAATCCAAGGGTATCGCTGTACTTAATACTCCGGCGGCCTCATCAAGATCCGTTGCGGAATTGGCATTTGCCCATATGCTTTCTCTGGCAAGATTTGTCTATCAATCCAATAGAGAAATGCCAGCGCAAGGAAATTCCAATTTTGGAAAATTGAAAAAATCCTACAGCAAAGGATTTGAACTGGAAGGGAAGACCCTGGGCGTAATCGGATTGGGAAGGATTGGACAAGAAGCAGCGAAGATTGGTTTGGGACTAGGTATGAACGTAATAGGTGTTGATCCATTTGTCGAAGGAGGTGTGCACCTGGAATGGTCGCTAGCAGGAAATGATTTAAAAGCAACGGTTCCCTCATTGGAATTAGCAGAAATGTTGTCTAAAGCAGACTTCATCACCATGCATATTCCCTTTACCGGAAGTGCGGCATTAGGTGCGAATGAATTTGCTCAAATGAAAAAAGGTGTTTATATCGTTGATGCAGCAAGAGGTGGCACCATTGATGAAGACGCATTACTAGCGGCACTCGAAGATGGTACGGTAGCAGCAGTGGGTTTGGACGTTTTTGAAAATGAGCCTACACCCAGAGAAGATATTTTGGCACATCCTAGGATTTCGCTTACTCCTCACATAGGTGCATCTACACTGGAGGCTCAAGAAAAGATTGGGACGGAGTTGGCTGGAAAGATATTAGAAGTTCTCTAATTTAGCTTATAGAACTTTCCGAAGTAAGATTTATCCTTGCTAAGAGCATGATAAATGTAGGTTCCATTGGCAAGCGTGGATATATCCAAAACGCCAAATGGATTTCTATCTAAAATTAATTGCCCTGAACTGGAATACACGTATAGTCGATCTATAGAGTTAAAGTTGTCGGAATACAATGAATTTCCGATAATATAGATACTAATGTTTTCAAGTTCAACATCTTCTGCGGGTGTTGAACTTGTTACATTTTTATAAAATCCCAATCTTCTACCTCCAATCCAGCAGCTAATAATGTCTTCTCTACCGTCTAAATCCATATCGGCAGTACATAAATTTCGGATATACTTTTTATCCTGAAAAATAATCTTCTATTGGCTAAATTGACCATTTCCATTAAGATTTTCGTACCAAATCACTTCACTATGTAGCGGAAAAGTACTGTCATTCAAGGATGCAACTATATCTACATCTCCGTCATTATCAAAATTTACACCTTCCAAAGAATATGCCCCTTCCAAAGTATTGTCTACAATTCTCATAGTACTAAATTCTCCAAAACCATTAAGATTTTCATTCCAAGTAATACTCGGTCCACTCGTAGCACTTGAAATTACATCCAAATCACCATCATTATCAATATCCTTTAAATCGAAGAAAAACGTAAGACCACCATCTTCAGTATCTGGTGTCAAATAAGAAAATTCAAAATTTCCCTGCCCAAAGGAGAATGTCCAGAAAAATATGTTGGTTAATAAAATAAGGCTTAAAATTGATCTATCCATGATTGTCAAATTAAAATAAAAACAGTTGTAAAAAGTAACGATCTTACTTATACCTGGTAAAAATAAGCATTCAACATCTCCAATGGATTAAAAAAACGGTCTTTTAAGTTGCTAGAGCTGAATTCCTAGCACAATTGATCAATAGTGACTACTAAAGTTAGAAAACTTCTATTTTAAGTAGTTCATCATCTAATTATTCTGCTATCCAACATCTTATATTATTACTTTAACTAAAAACTTCCAAATATTATACTTAGCAACAGGGTATTGGGCAAATAAAATAACCCAACCAACTATTCCAATTTATTATCAAATATCTTGGTAGTTAAAAATTTGTGCGAAATTTCAACTGTTTTTCAGCGAGTTACGAAGATTGATGCAAAAATAATTCTAAAATAAGTTGC
>JBCCVV010000286.1:0-8400 GCA_039194925.1 Bacteroidota bacterium | reverse complement strand
GGAGCAAGCCAAAGAAGAGCGAAAATTGTTATTTGTTGATTCGTATGCCAAATGGTGCGGTCCTTGTAAAAGAATGGCGAAAGAAGAATTTGTAAAGCCAGAAGTTGGAGAAGTTTACAATACGCACTTTGTAAATCTTAAACTGGATATGGAGTCAAAAAACGGAAGAACGTTTGATAGCAAATATCCTGTTTCTGCATATCCAACCATGTTTTTCCTAAACGGTGATGGAGAAATCGTGAAAAAAGTTCGTGGAGGCAAAAAGGCTGCTCAACTCATATCCATGGCCAAAAGTGTATTGAAGAGCTATGATACGAGTGGAGAATTCAAGGAAAAGTACGAGGCCGGCGATCGATCGTATGAAGTTGTATATAATTATGTGGAAGCATTAAATATGGCTAGTAAACCCAGTCTTAAAATCTCGAACGATTATCTGAAATCAAATCCGGATATAACAAAAGAACAAAAACAGAAATTTCTTTTCGTAGCTACAGTAGATGCTGATTCAAAGATTTTCGAAAAGATGGTCAAGGAGAAAAAAGACATCATTAAATTGGTAACCGAAAAAAAATACAACAGTAAAGTAAAAACTGCCTTAAGTGGAACAATTAAAAAGGCTATTGAGTACGAAACAGAGTCTTTACTCGAAGAAGCTATAGATAAGTCAAAACATCTAACCGTAGATGCCAAGCTATTTGCATTGGAGTGCAAGCTGGATTATTATTCCAATATCAAAGACAGTAAGAAATTTGGAGAAGCCGCTAAATCAGCGTCAAAGATATATCTAAAACAAGACCCTGATAAAATCAAGAACCTTGTGTTGGTAATGCAGCAAAAATTCAGAAAAGATGAGAAAATGTTGAAACAGAGTGTTGATTACGCTAAGAATTACTACAAAAAGACTAAATCATTGGAAAGCATTACGGTCTATTCAAAAAGCCTCATGATGATGGAGGAATATGATAAAGCGGTAGATGTACTTAAAAAAGGGATTGAAGAATCCACGAAAAAAGGAGAATCTACTAAATCTTTGGAAATGCTGTTGAAACTGGTAGAAAAGAAAAAAGCATAACCATTTAAGGCTTTACTCGTGAAAAGTCTCTCTTCTTTCAACCTGTTAATTCTTTTTTTCACTGCCCATGTTTTGGTAGCTCAAGAAGGGATTAACTTTTCAGAAGGGAGTTTTTACTCTATTCTAAGCACTGCAAAGAAAGAGAACAAAAATGTTTTTATTGACACGTATGCGGATTGGTGCATGCCATGCAAGCGCATGGAAGAGAAGTTTAAAAACAAGGAGGTAGCACAGTTTTATAACAAGCACTTCATCAACTATCGGGTTAATATGCAACATCCGATCAAAGCCAAAGAATTACAAAAAAGATACGACATTGTATTCTTACCTACCATGATAATCGTTGACCCAGAAGGTGTTATTAAGTACCAGGTTGACAGAGAGCTTTCAGAGATTGAATTGCTAAAAATGGGACAAACGGCTTTAAATTCCTACCATATTTCGGAGGCCACATCCATAAGAAGAAACTCAAACATACCCACTGCGCTAAAACCTCCAATCCAACCATTGTCTGATTCGATCCCAAGAGACACTTCAACTTTCATATCAACGACTGAGACACCTTCACAAGCAAAAAAAAGAGAAGAATTTCTTGAAACCTATGAGACCATCGAAGAATCCTCGCAGAAAATTTTAGCCGTTCTTGGTGATACAGAACTTCCTCCTGAGGTTTTGAGGCAAGAGGCATATTTGCGACTCGAATTTATGGACGGCAGCCATAAGCAGGCCGCTAGAGAATATCTCGCTACTCAGCATAATTGGGATACAGATATCAACAGAAAATTCATTCTTGAATTTGTGAATAGTTCTTCCTCTCCTGAATATGAATTCTTAGTCGCCAACAAAAGTAAATTTGAATATCAATTTGGCGATAAAGCAGTAAGGAGTACACTGGAAATAATTACGTACAAAGCTCTATACAACGCAGTACCCCGTCCCTCTCTTGATGAAGCCGTACTTTTATATAAGAATTTAGGAATACAAGAACCAAAGCGACAAGGTTATCACTATTTCATTTCGAGACTCATAGCTGATAAAAAGATAAATGAAGTACTCCGACTTACTGACCAATACCAACTAGCTGTTACCGACGACCACGAATTCCTGTACAAAGTAGCTCATTTCCTTGCAAATCGGACAAATAGCACAGCAGAACACCTAAATAAAGCAGCACAATTATTGGAAAAATCGCTGGAATTAAAACCCTCTTCGTTAATCTACATAGAATTGTTAGGATCCATTTATTTGCGAAAAGGAGATACTAATAGGGCTGAAAAAACCTACACAAAGGCTATTCAGGAAGCCAAAAAACAAGGAAAAGAGTTTTAAGGAGTACAAACAAAAAAGAATGGCACTCCATAAATACAAAATAACTGCCTCACTTTAACGCATCATTGCTCCAAACCAAGAATACAACACCCAAATAGAAATCAAAACCCAAAAACAGAGTTACGGATTCTTTCTCTTATATTTTTTCCAAAGTGCTTTAAAGGCTTTAGCCATTCCCTGAGATGTGTCTTCGTTAAATCGGATCACGTCATTCGAATCTTCCAACGCTGGTGCAGCACAGGCGATGCATTTCGTGCTGGCGTCATAAATAGCCGTTTCGGTAATAAATGGATTAAACTCGGTGACCGGCAGGATCAAAAAATTAGTTTCGATCTCTTCTTCGGTAACATCATACATTTTTTTGTAAGCCTTTAAATTCCGGTTGACGGTAGCTGTGGCTGGCACGATATATCTGTATTTTGTCTTTTCACCTAAATTGACACTTACGAGTTCAGAAAAATCTTTGTTTTCTGTATCATAATGGAGCGATGGACTCACCACCCAAACCTCCTTTGATTTATCCTCTAACTTGATTAATTGCTTTAAAGTCATTCCGTTAAGATTTTTAATTTTTGCTAAATTAATCAAGTTTCAGAATTTAACATCTGAACTCATGGACTAAATCCATTCCACCTTCTCCAGGTTCAAAAGATAACGTATTAGCCTTCTATATTTTAATGAGCTATTTATCTTGTTTCCATCATTCCTTCATCTGAAAAACTGAAATATCCATTCTCGGTGATGATAATATGGTCATCGATTATTATATCCAGTAACTTACCTCCCTTTTGTAATTTTTTCGTGATGCCAATATCCTGATAACTGGGCTTTAGTGTACCACTAGGGTGATTATGAACAAGAATAATTTTAGATGCCAAGCATTCCAAGGCTTTTTTAAAAATCATCCGTGGATCAACCAGCGTTTGAGAAACACCGCCTGAACTTACCTTCATCCTTTTGATCAATCTCCCGCCATGATTCATTAGCAAAATCCAAAATTCTTCATGATTGATATCTTTTAATAAAGGTGCAATCAAATTATAAGCATCGACACTGGACTCCACTACCGGTTTTGTGGTAGGATTCATTATTTGTCTTCTACGACCAATTTCTAGTGCTGCCGCTATCGTAATGGCCTTGGCCTCACCTATGCCTTTGAATATCATGAGCTCATTTAGCTCCTTCCTTCCCAACTCGTGAAGATTGTTGGATGCACTCTTCAATATCAATTGCGACAATCCGACCGCCGTCAATTCTGTATTACCTGAGCCTATTAATATCGCCAACAGCTCTGCATCCGTAAGACTCTCTCTGCCTCTTATCAGTAATTTTTCTCGTGGTCTATCCGACTCCGTCCAGGATTTTATTCCTGAATTAGCTCCCCTTGCCATGTATTGAATTGTAATTGATTAAAAACTACCACTAAGATACGACTTCGTTTTCGGTTTTTCAAGTCAATTTTTTATCAAATTTGTCCCTTCCCGATTTTTCATTCGTCCATTGGGTGAAATTATTTTTTAACTTGGATTCAATTCCAGAAATCAAACAAAAATTAAAGTACTTATGAAGAATTTTATGCTCATTTTTATAGGAGAAGATTATGCTGATCTCAATTTTAGTCCCGAGGAAATGCAAAGACGAATGAATAGCTGGAAAGAGTGGACCGAAGAGTTGGTCAATAGCGGCATATTTGTAGATGGTCAAGGGCTTCTTAAAAATGCGAAAACATTAAAATCCGGACCGGAAGATGTGCATGATGGACCATACCTGGACATAAAAGAGACCGTAGGTGGATACTATGTAGTAAAGGTAGAGGATATGGATGCTGCAGTCGAAGTAGCTAAAAACTTCCCAGACTTTGATTTAGGAAGCAGTGTAGAGGTAAGAGAGTGCATGCCGGATGAAGCAGGGTAATACCAATGAAATTGTAGAACACTTATTCAGACATGAATCGGGTCATATCATATCGCGACTTAGTGCGAGATATGGTATGGTCCATCTTTCGGAAATTGAAGATGCGGTATCAGAAGCACTCATTCGTGCTTTGAAGACCTGGAGTATCAAAGATGTACCTGAATCGCCAGCGGCTTGGCTATATTCTGTGGCTTCGAGAATTTTGATTGATGTTCTTCGAAGAAAACAGCTTTATTTTGAAAAGGTATCTCCTCAATACAAATTAAATAATCAGACAGAATCAAAATCTGAGGATGAATATGCTACAATTAAATTAATGCTGTGGTGCGCTCATCCAGATCTTAACTCAAAAGATCAACTGGGCCTAATGCTTCAATTGGTATCGGGTTTTAGCATCAAGGAAATAAGCAGCGCTCTTTTGATGTCGAATGAAAGCACAAAAAAGAGATTACAGCGTGCTCGTGCAAAGCTAAAAAAGCTAGAGTCTCAACTATTGCTTCCCAATATCTCCGACGTGGAAGATCGATTTCCTATCTTACGGTCGGCCATATACCTGGGATTCAATGAAGGGTATTACTCGGTAAGCCATAACAATATCCTGCGTGAAGATTTAATTTTTGAATCTTTAAGGCTTGCGCATCTTTTGTGTTCAACTCCACATTCGGATCGTCCCATTTCTCAAGCTCTGATGGGTTTGATGTTGTATCACACCAGTCGTATCCCTGCCCGCAGGTCGATGGATAACACCTTGATTTTATTAGAAGATCAGGATCGCAGCCTTTGGGATAGAAAAATGATCATGATTGCCAATGAGTACATGGAAAAAGCTATGACGAGCAACTATTACACACCTTATCATATTGAAGCTATTATTGCGGGAATTCATACCCAAACCAAAGATTACGAATCCACGAATTGGAAAACAATAGCAGCTCTTTATGGTCGATTGACAGAAGTACAAAACAGTCCTATTATCAAGCTCAATTATTGTTTTGCTCTCTTGAAATCCTTACAAATCCATAAAGCAATTGAGGTTATTGCTCATATCACACCGGATTCTTTAGGCATCCACAAGTATCTCTATTATGCGGTATGTTCCAATCTTGAAAAAGAACGTGATAATGTAGACCAACAAAAACTAATGCTTTGGAAAGCGGTAGATTCTGCTCCCAATGATGCCACAAGAAAAATTCTAAAAGAGCGACTCCTTCGCATTGAATCGGTTAAAAACTAGTAATTCCTTTTATCTTTAGGATTTCGGTTACTAATTTAATGTGTGGCTAAATATCCTACTGATACCAAATTGATTTTATACGTTATTGGTGCGTTTTTACTGACGTACTTTTTTATGTTTCCACAGGGATGGTTGGTTTCCGATGTCTATTCTTACCTAAACCAGGGGATGGCAATTGCGGCTGGACAAGACGTTCTTACGTATATTGATGCCGTTACTCAAAAAGTGATTCCATACAGCGTAACGCAATACCCCTTGGGGAATTCCTTTTGGATAGCATTTTGGATAAAATTGTGTGGCACTTACTTTGTATACTTAGGCAGTTTGGCGAGTGTTCTGACAAGCGCATTTTTGCTGCACAAAGTCTTACACAAAGAATCATTTTTCACCCCAGCTGTTTTACTATTATTCTTATATCCTTCCTTGGCTTTTTTTAGTCGCTCTTTAATGAGCAGCATACCAAGTATTTTGTTGATAACGGTGTTTCTTTACTTCTTGTTTAAATCAAAAGAATCACATAAGAAGTGGTTTCTTCTCTCATTTATTGCAGCATTATCCATATGGATTCGAGAGACCAATGTAGTATTGCTCGGTTCCATTTGTCTGATCCATTTTTTTCAACATAGACGGTGGTTTCTATCGTATGCGGCTGGTGCCATATCCGGAACGTTTCCAAGATTATTCACGTCCAACTATTACTATGGAGACCCTTTTTATTATGTACTGGGTGAAAACTTCAGCATTCTGCATGTAGTCGACAATCTTGGTGTTTATACGATCTTGCTTATGTGCTTTATGCCTTTGGGATTATACTTTTTTGTAAAATACAGAGGACGATACTTTTTACCGGTCATACTTTCTACCACCATTTACATATTAGTCTATCTATTTTACAGTTTTAATGCCACTCGATATAGCGGATTCAGTAAGGGGATTATACTTATGGGGCGTTTTATGATACCATTGCTTCCTTTTTACATTTTATCGGTGGGTTGGTTTTTCAGAAAAAAAACACTAAAGGGAAATTTAATTTCTTCTCTTTACGCAGTGACGATTGTTGTTCTAATATCCATGCAATTCCTGGTACATAGAGAAGCGAAAACCCACAAATCCATTAGCAACCATATTTATTCAACCTATTCTGACAAAATGGTGTTAACCGATCTGTCCAGAACCACCAATGTTGTGAGATATATTAATCCATTTCATGGAGAATTGTCATTTTTGGGAGACATCTCTAATCTTAAGGATAACAAGTATATGGATTTGCTTTTTGATCGTTTTGGAGAGGCTTACGTAATTCAAACTATAAATTCAGGAAATCAAAAAAAACAACTGAATACATCAACGATTAACGATTACATCAAAACCGCTAAAACCAAATATATTGTCAATGAAATTGAGATGATTAAAATCAAACCAGCATTGGAATTGAGGGTATTAAAAGTTGGAATAAGAGAAGGGATAGAAGGGAATTCTTCTGGGAACGATCAAAAAACCAGGCAAAAGGGTGGCGGTTTGATTCAGGTGGACGAGAATAGAAATAAGTCATGATGAGCAGGTTTTTAGACATATTCTATGTATGGAATACCATACAAATTAAGCTTCGGGCTTTAAGGTTATGCATTGCAAGAGGCTCATACCCATATCACTTTTTCAGGAATCAGATAGATGTTGTAGCTACGGTTTCGTATGATCTTGATTTTCAGGATGCGTATCTCTCTTTTGGGTACTTAAATTACCAAAAAGCACTTCACCTACATAAGGGAGATCGCAGTATTACCCAAGAGTTGATATTAGGTTTGGTTTATTATAATGAGTTAAAAAACAATCCTCATCTTGATTCAAATCATATTTTGGATTTGGCCATCAGGCTTCAAGTAAAGGCGGAAAGCACAGAAAATGGATTGATTTTTTATTTCACGCAACCGTATTCAAGATTTGATGTACGTGGTAAATATGCTTCCGGGATCGTACAAGGCAAAGCAGCTTCACTTTTTTTGCGTTGTTTTAAATTATCACAGGATGATAAATACAAAAAATGGGCAAAAGCTTGTTTGATTGGTGCGTGGCACACTATCGATCAAGGAGGTACTCTGAGGTTTTTATCCAACGATTTATGTTGGGTGGAAGAATACCCCTCACCCAAACCTTCCATGGTACTCAATGGTTTTCTGTTCTATATTATCGGCTTGGCAGAATTCCAAACTATGGAAAATGATGAAGAAATAGAAAGTATGTTAAATCAATCCATCAAAACTGTCCTCACATGGCTTCCTAAATTCAAACTCAAGAATGGATTGCTTTACTCAATGTATCGATGGAATTTGTGCAATGTTCACTATACAGGAATCATGCACTATCAATTTGAGCATCTTTTCCTTCTCACAGGAATTCCAGAATATAAGGAATACGCAGTCTTTACCAATGGATTGACCAATTGGAAGACTTTTTCCCGCATCATTTGATAAATCTGTCCTTCACTCCAAATATGTGCAACACCTCATTGATGTTTTGAATCTCTGAACCAGAGAGTGTGTAAGCTTTAATCCTGCTCGACGTTACGGAAGGTTTTCTTGGTTCGTTCAAAATTTTCAATCCACCGTTCTGAAATCGGACAGACTTGCCAATAAAATCTTCATAGCGCGTCACAAATAGATCTCTTTGTCCTTTGCCATTTAATAAAAAAACATTTTCAAGGCACCATAGAGCAGCATGACATGCCTCGGGAGTAATGAATAACGCCTGCAGTCCTGGAATGTTGATGTGAGAATAATATTTGGAAATAAAAGTTGAATTGTTCAATACAAGATCAACGTCTTTGGGATCAAAGTTTAGATTGATACGAGAG
>JBCCVV010000285.1:0-8653 GCA_039194925.1 Bacteroidota bacterium | reverse complement strand
GCTCATTTTTCAAAGAGAATTAATACTTAATGAAGAAATTTAAGTTTGCTTATTTTAAAATTGAAATGTACCGAATAGAATGTGGATTGATATTGATTAAATATTCTGTTACAAATTTTATTTTATATGCCGACGAATTGCAAAAAACTGATTTTAGTGAGATTTTTTGACCAAAATGGAGACAAAACTATTTCGGAATGACCATACCTAAAACTTAATCTATTTATTAAGATTCGCCCTAAAATTCTGTTAATCGTCACTAGATATTTCGAATACCATTCTTTTTATAATTACCTTTCTCATCAACTACTAACTAAGATCAATAAAGCCAATGAAAAACCTTTACATTTTCGCCATTTTATTTGTATTTATTGCCTGTAAATCCCCAACTGAATTACTAGAATCTGGTCATCATAACACTGCCTTTACAAAAGCCGTTTCTCAAATTAAAAAGAACAAAAACGTAGAAGAAAACGTAAGAGTAGTCCAATCTGCCGCCAAGATAAAGGCTGAGAAAGCCATGCTCTATTCGTCTATATATGCCAATACGGATAAAGTAAAGGACTGGGTGAAAACACAACGCAAACTTTACAACTTATTAGAAGAAATGGGACAGGCCAATATTCTGGTAAAAGGATTGATTACTGAAGATTACGATCAAGTTTGTACAGAGAAAAAGAATTTGGACTACCAGATCGTCGAGCACTTTTATGACGAGGGACACGATCATTTGGACCGTTATTATCACGATGGTCAAAAAGAAGATGCACGTCTGGCCTATAAAAGTTTCAAGGAATGTGAAAAACACGAAGGCGAAAAATTTTTCCAACGTCTTCCGGAAGAGACTAATGAGGCATATCAAAATGGCATCGTTTATTACACCTCAAATTATGGTAACCTTGGCAGCAAGTTATTTTTAAAACATCTTCCGAAAGATGCAGCATTCGAACCCGATTGTGAGGTGTATGTCGATCACGGATTTGTATCCTTCTCGACGTCTGAAAACACCTCATCCGAAACACAGACTCAAGAAATTGAGACGGGTTCAGAAAGTGTTACCGATACATCGGGAATAACCACCCGCACTCCGATTTACGAAACTGTAAGTGCAGAGATCATTACGAAGGAAATTACAATTACCGCCTCTCTTTCTACATATGTGCATGTAAAAAATGTAACGGATCAATGCAATCTTAGATCCTATTCATTCAACACAGAAGCTTCCGACTCATACCAGGAAGTGAGTGTAAGCGGAGATGAACGTGCACTATTCCATCATGTAAACGAATCAAGTGGTGAACCGCCAACACTCCGCGACAAGTTGGAAGATAAAGTAATCGATGAGGCCGAATCGGAAGTAGGATACTGAATTTTATTTGCAATACTTTTTGCAGATTTATGCTTCAATTTCCATCGTAAAGATTGAATCCTTAACTGAATTCTACACTTGCCCATAACATAAATAAATCGTACATGGGCTCTTTTTTAAACAGATAGAATTTCTTACCGGCTATATTAACAGGAAATTAAATCATATTCATTGCTGCCCATGTGTATTTTGCATGGTTACATCTAAAACTTGCCTGAGTCTTGATGTTCATAATTGTTGCAGATGCCCCATATCCAAAAATGACAGGTCCGGAATCAACATCCATTTCATTGGATCCATCTATGTTTTCATTCACCAATTGAATGCCCATGAACTCATCAACAAACGCTTCTTTATAGGTTCGATTGTATGCCTCTATACGCTCATAGTTCAACTTATTTAGACAGAAGGTAATCATCGCTGAGGAAGAACCTCTAATCGTAGCATAATCAAATCCTGAATGATGTATCAATCCTGAATCATGCTTTGCAGTTTGAAACAGTTTGTGCATCCATTGTTGTTTGAGCGTATCATTTTTCAGTGAGATTAATCCAATCAAATTATCTGCCGGCCAATTTGCGCCAGCATAGGTATCCAAAATCCTCAAATCAGGTTCTTGAGCCAAGACTAACCGTTTCTCAATACTATCCGTTAGTTCAGTAATCTCTATTTTCAATTTTGAAGTTTTAAATAACTTGCTTTTTTGATATTCACTACAAACATAACTTACCCATCCATTGTAAAACATACCATAAGCGGGACTCATTGTGGAATTAAAAGGATGCAACGTTTCGCTGGATTGAATTCTTCGTATGCAATTGTCAACAATGGTCTGATA
This sequence comes from Bacteroidota bacterium, assembly GCA_039194925.1. Taxonomy (GTDB): domain Bacteria; phylum Bacteroidota; class Bacteroidia; order Chitinophagales; family Saprospiraceae; genus CAJXUU01. The sequence continues at coordinate 6,446 of JBCCVV010000285.1, read as the reverse complement.
TCTCTCATCAACCTTATAATTTCGGTTACAATAATCAATAACTGATAATGCCAAAATTGCATTGCTAAATAATTTCCCCTCCGGATATCTATTTTGCAATTGAACATCGTAACCTTCATCCAAAAGCTCGGAAAGGAATGTAATTTGGTGTTCGATCGATCTGTTTTTTAGAAATGAATTAAACGGTGTGATCAAACAAATCAAAAGATAACCCATGACCAATAAACCAATGTATCTGATTATTTTTTTTATCATCTTCAAGATTTGTAGAAAACAATCGTTTCAACGTTGCGTTTTGACAAAGTATTGAGCTGGCGTATTGAATTGAATATCTCCGTTTCCTTCAAAATAGCAATAACAACCATAATACCATGCTTCGACAGCGTAACTACACAGCCATATGTAATCCTATCGTCCTGATGTATTTTGTCATTATTTTTGACCATCTGCGTATCGCTGAAGCTTTAGCGGAAGTTTAAAATACCGCCAAAATGAACTTTCATCTAACTTCTAGCACAGGATTGCAATCCTGTGCTAGAAATGGTAAAGCCCGATAGGCTTTGATATTTGAAATATTATTCTCGCTGTGTAGTTACTCGACAGCGAAGACAGGACAACTTACCCTAAACTCAGTCTTTACTATCGGCTTAACGTAAAAGTGAAATGAATCGATATAAGTCCGATCGTGATTAATTTATTATTAGTTTTAATTTTACTTAATTGAAATGCATAAAATACCCGGATAATCAATGAGTCAAGTCTGTATCACAAAACATTTAAAACTACCTTTTCAATTTGACGAAAAACAATTGCTTTCTGATTTAGATAAGGTTTTAGAAAAAGAGTGGAAGGATCATTTTAATCAACGAGTTTACAGTGGGGATTGGAAGTCAATTGCATTATACGCACCCAATGGGAATCCCAACGACATCTTTGCTTCCCGGGCAGAACCAGCTCCAATTATGCCCACCATGTTTTTATCGGATTGTGAATACTTCCAAAAAGTATTTGCTCATTTTAAATGTGAATTGCTTTCAGTAAGGTTGCTGAATCTTGGCCCAGGGTCATACATTAAGCCCCATAGAGATCATGATCTGGGATACGAAAATGGGTGCTTCAGACTTCATATTCCCATAAAGACAAACCCAAATGTAGAATTCATTCTTGGTGATGTATTGCTCCCTATGAAACCAGGAGAATGCTGGTATACTAATGTGAATTATGAGCACTCTGTGGTCAACAGAGGAAACACAGATCGAGTACACTTAATTATAGATGGACAACGAAATGAATGGTCGGATGCGCTATTTTTCGCTTTGGCGTCCAAAGAGAGCTTATTAACCCTTGAGCCAATTACGTACGATGAGAATACCATGGCACAGATTATACAGGAATTGGAATACACAAAACCGGAAGGGTACCAACAAATAATTAATGATATGAAAAGCAGGTAGATATCATTCCTTTTTCGAAGCAAATAGATTCAGCATGGCGTACTGCAATAGCATAATCGTTTTTGCATCGCATATCTCTCCTCTCCCAATCATTTGATATGCCTCTTTAATATCCATTTCCAATACTTCAATGTCCTCTTGCTCAGCCTCCAATCCTCCACCCTCTCCTACTTTTAAGGAAGAATCGTATTCGGCAACAAAAAAATATAAAAGCTCCGTCAAAGCACCAGGCGACATATAGGCATCAAACACACGACGAACGTTATTTACTCGATAGCCCGTCTCTTCTTCGGCCTCACGTCGGATGCAATCTTCCGGAGAATCATCATCCAACATCCCGGCCGCAGTCTCGATCATCATTCCGCTTGTATTTCCATTGAGGAACGTTGGAAGCCGAAATTGTCTGGTGAGTATTATTGTCTTTTGAGATAAATTGTATAATAAAATAGCAGCTCCGTTTCCCCGGTCAAATATTTCCCGTACATGCCTTTGAACCTTTCCTTGACGTGTTCGGTAAACAAAGGTATATCGATCCAATTTGTACCAATCATCAGATAATTGTTCGTTATCAATGATCTGTATTTTTTCATCCATTTTCAAAACTTCATTATCTTCTGATCACAATACCTAGCTGGATATTACCAAATTGAGAAACAGAAGTGCCCACAAAATTGCCATTAACGTCCGTCAGCATAAAGTTAAATACATCAGACAAATAGTGTGCATAATGCAGTGAAAGTTCTACAAGTTCATAGGAGAAAGAAATGGTGTGTCGAAAACCAAATTGATGTCTGGATTTTATTTGAGGTATGAGATCAAAATCCATGGATTCATCTTCACTTTTAATACCCATAATGTAATTGTATATGGGGCCTGAAGCAAGATGGATATATCTCGTGGCATTCCATTCCAATTGCAATGGCAATTCAAGGGTCGATGCAATTATCCGGTTGGAATGGTCTTTTTCCAGTGCGCCCAACCAAGAGATTCCCGGTCCGGTATTCAAGTGCCATGTATCATTAATTTTGTATCCAATGCGTGTAGTAACAGCAGGAAGCCTTAACCCATTGTACGACGGTGGAGTGGGACCAGAAACGGTAGTATTACTCTGATTTATGCTGCTGTGGTTGATCATTAGCCCCAAACCAAATTCAAACTTTGACTGACTGTACACTGTGTCCATCGAAAAAATAAAAAGAAACAGAATAAGAAGTAAATTCTCAATTTTGATCGTCATATAGGTTTTGTTTGTAATTGAATTTTAGCCCAAATAATCTTTTTGTCCCCTTCACAAAAGAATTACCCCGTTGGAAGTCGCAGACTATAATAGAATGAGGAAGTTCGGTTAATTATTGCCCGATAAATCAAAAAGGGGGTGTAGATATATATTTTTTGGTGGACAGATTATCATTCCTATAAAATTGGATTTCGAGACTTAGGCATCATCTGAACCATTTCATTTCTAACTCTTAAGGGTAAGAACTAACAAAACCTATCTTACCTTAGATTTTTGTATTTTTATAACGAAAAAATAATCATTGGTAACTATTTAACAAATTTTATCTTGCATCGAAAGAGATTGTTTTTTCTTTGAAGTGATTTAATAACGTATGTTAACATGATTTGTAATAGATTGATTGTCAAATTGAAGTGTTTTTGAGAAGCATCCCGCTGTGGCGGGACGTGCCGAAAAAAATGCGATAAGTTGGCATTCAAGATGTTGCAAAGGACTTAACAATATGATATTAAATCACTTCTTTTGTAGTGCAAGCCAAATCATATTTAATGTTAAAGTGTTTAATTGTAGAAGACGACTATGCTTTTGCCATCGATACAAAAATAAAGGCGGAAGAAGCCGGCGTTAAAGTATCTGGAATCGTGTCTTCTTTTTCAGAAATAAAAGCGGCACTTCGCCAAGAGAAGATTGACCTTATCCTTAGTGATGTAAAGCTCAAAAATGGGGAATATGCATTTGACCTGTTTAATACACTTCCGGACCTTCCACCCATCATTTTATTCTCGGGGATAAAAGATTCCAGTTTTTATGATCGAAGCAAAGAGAGCAAGCCCTACATCTATCTGTCTAAACCATTTGACGACATCACTCTGAAAAGTGCAATTGAAGGGGCTTTGAGGCAAAAAAAAGAGTTATTGGCCAATTCTGGTGATATCCAAAAAGGAGACCATCATCTCTTTGTACGTTCCAATGGTCAAATGATCAATCTGCGACCATCAGACATCCTGTATCTGCAATCGGAAGGAAATTATATCTATCTCTACACCAAAACTCGAAAAATTGCCATTCGATCTTCTATCAAGAATGTAATCACAAAAATTGACTCACCCAATTTCATTCAAGTTCATCGGGGATATGCGGTCAATATCATGGAAGTCAGTGAATTTAATATCAGTGAAAATTTTACCATGATTCATGATAGAAAAATTCCCATCGGGAGAAAGTATAAGAAAGAATTCAAGGAGCGATTGAAATCCACATGAGGATGTATCACATTTCAAACCATTAGCGTCTTAAGCGAATCACTCCCCTATTGCGGTAATTTGATTAGTACAGAGGTTCCTTTTCCCTTCTCACTAAAAAACTCCATGTGACCCTTGATTTTTTTTATGATTTCCGCCGACAATAATAATCCCATTCCCAAACCCGCTTCCCCTTCGGTACTTAGTATGGGCTCTACAGGCATGGCATTATTGAGCTTATGCAATTGTTCGGAATCCATACCGATTCCCTGATCCTTCACCTCAATAACAATTTCAGCCCCCCGATGATCCACATCAATTGTAATTTCGCTATTGCGGGGAGAAAACTTTATCGCATTTGCTATTACATTTCCCAATACGACCATTAAGCTGCTTTCATTGGAAATACAGACCACCGCTTGTTTAGCTTCTACTTTGATTTCAATGTTCTTTTTATCGGCAAATTCCTGATGCTCTCCTACGGATTTCTGAATGCACCCGACTAGCAATACCTTGTGCAGCTCCAACATTGAACTTTTTTGCTTTTCTGTCCAATCAATCAATCGATCAATGATATTCAGCGATTTTTTAGAATTGGATTCGATGGTTTGACTCAGCTTTTTCACTTCTTCATACTCACCTCTGGCGGTAAGATAGTTGAGCGATTTAGAAATGTTGTTGAGCGATATAAGCGGAGATCGTAAATCGTGCCCAATAATCGTAAACAATTGCTCATTTAGCCGTTTGGATTCTGTAAGTGATTGATTTTTATGGTACAGCTCCTTGGTTTTCATCTCTACCTCTCGGCTAATACGCTTGTTCAGTTTGATGGCTCGAACCCTTCGTTGATTGATGTAGATTAAAGCACCTATGGAAAATAAACAAAATAACAGGCCATAAAACCAATAGGCTTTGTAAAAAGGAACCGGTTTGTAAATTGCAATCGTCGAAGGAGAAGACCACTCGTTGATCCCCGTCTTTTTACTAACAAATAAATTCGTTTGGCCATCTTTAATCGTGGAAAGATCAATAGAATTTCCTTGCGTATAGGTCCAATCTTTATCTCCGGATGAGAAGAGGTATCGCAAAGTATTGGAATATGATTTTTCAGGAATATCAAATAGTAATTTAGGGTCTTCCTGATTTCTTCTAATGGTCAGTTTTGATTCATCTTTTTTTATCGGAATGCTTTCCAACACATTTTCACTTCTATTACGAAAACTCAATGCCTTGAGATTTAACTCGCCAAAAGTTGCATCAAATTGGACATCATAAGGATTGAATTTAATGACACCATTGATCGAGCCGTACAAGATCAGGCTGTCATTGACAAAGCAATGCGAATGACGATTCATTTCATTTTCATGAATTCCATTCTCTTCCGTAATAACCGATATTTCTTTTGTCTCTTTGTTATAAACTGATATTCCATAATCCGTAGACAACCATAACCTTTTGTGATTATCCTCAAATACAGAATGTACATTATTATGACCCAATCCGTCTTCTACATTGATCACATCCATCACTTTCCCGTCATACTCCCATTTTAGTAAACCTTCGTATTTGGTTGCTACCCAATAAATCGAGTCGTGGTCTAAATCCTTGGTGATGAAGGAAATTGCTTTTGATTTCAAACTTTCATATTGTTTGTACCTATACGTCTGTACATCAAAATCAAGTAACCCTGCATGTGTCAACAGAAACAAATGCTGTTTTTCTCTTCCATCCGTTATTTCATGACAATAAATATTGGCCTCTTCATCAAAATGATAACATTTCAAACCATTAGCCACACTATCATACGTACAGATTCCCTTGTTTCCCGAAAGCCAAAGTCGACCGTTTTCATCCAGAATCGAATTTAAATGAGACTCCTTGGTTTTTACTCTGAAATCCTTTTCATTCTTATATATCTTTTTATCCAGAGTGCCCTTTTCAAGGTTTACGACATAGCTACCAGGACCATAAATACCCAATAAATAATTGGCATCAGACAGTCTGGAAATACCATAGAACTCTTCCTTTTCATTCAAAACATCTTGCACCTTATTTGTTCGGCTATCCACCAGATAAAGTCCTCGCTCCGTACACAGAAGTATCGAATCTTCAGAAATCGCATACATTTCTCTTGTGCTTATATTAGCACCGGCTAAAAGAGGCTGGAATATCTTTTTTTTCTTTTCAAGTCGTATCAGGCCTTCAGTTGTCGCAATCCACAAATTTTGATCTTCGGCTACTAACTTAAGAAATTCCGCATTACTCAGCAAAGGATCAATTAAATCCGAAAGGTCTGAAATTTTTCTGCTTTGTAAATTATAGACCCGCAAATCGTTTGCCGTAGCGTAGTAGAAATCGTTATCGATAAACACATACTTGAGTCTGGTAGTAACCAAGGATGAGAATCACAAGAAGAGGCTAGTAATTGATTACTCACAGACCATCAACAGGTTTACCCTCCTCGACGCATTCCCATTACCACGAATAACCGACTTGGTTAACCAGATCGCCCAG
>JBCCVV010000284.1:0-8665 GCA_039194925.1 Bacteroidota bacterium | reverse complement strand
TTGATACTCATAGCTATTGTGAGTGCGGTTCAGCTACTTTATTTCATACCAACAAACAAGGTAGAAAAAGAAGCAATTGAATATGCTCAAGAAAAAGCGAGCAAGGTAGATGAAGCCAGCAAATCTAGCACTTTAAAAATTGCAAAAGCTCAATATTTGGATTCCATTTCAGATGAGACGGTTCTTACGATACCAGGATTGACAAATTATACCTACTCTGATTTGAAAAAGAGACAACTTGGTTTTGGATTGGACTTGAAGGGAGGAATGAGTGCTGTTCTGCAAGTTGATCTAAGAGAGGTATTGGTCGCATTGGCAGGAAGTAAGAAAAACGATAAAGATTTTGTTGCGGCGCTGGATCGGGCATCTCAAGATCTTAAATCCAGTTCATCCGACTATATCACACTATTTGCAAATGCTTACAGAGATATAGCACCTGGAAAGAAGATGGGGAAGATTTTCCAAAGAAATAAGACGTTGGGCGAGATCAACAATGAAACATCGGATGGAGATGTAATAAAAATGTTGAGAACAACTGCGGATGAAACCGTAGGTCGAACATTCCAAATGTTGAAAGAAAGAATTGACCGTTCAGGTGTGGTTCAACCCAATGTATCTCTTGATGCAACCAGGGACTTGATCTTGGTGGAAATGCCAGGTGTGGAAAACACCAAAAGAATGGAAGACCTAATTCAAGCTTCTGCACAGTTGGAGTTTTGGGATACGTATAGAATAAGTGATCCTGGAGTTGCAGCAATGTTCACCGAAGCAGATAAAAGAATAGCTGCTAGTCGAGGAGAGGAAATTACCCAAAAAATGGATACGACCTATACGTATACTTATGATGAAGACGGTAATATAAATGATTCTACTCAAGTCATCCAGCCAAGCGTCGACTTATTTGGTTCTCAAGGACCTCTATTGAGCAAACTGAGATTGAATGGTACAGGGGGAACCGCTTATTATGGAACAATCATGGGATTGGTCAATAAAAGAGATATTCCCGCAGTAAAGAAAATGCTTAGATCGGATGATGTAAAAACTTATTTTCCAAAGAATTCGAGATTTGCCTTTTCGTACAAGCCATATAAGAATGTAGATGGTTTATTAACGGAGGACTATGAATTGTACCTGATCAAAACAACAACTACTGGAAAGGCGCCATTGGAGGGAGATGTGGTGATTGAAGCGTCACAACAGATTGATCCGGTTACGGGTCAGCCAGAGGTTTCGCTTACCATGAACTCTACAGGAGCTAAGAAATGGGCGCGAATGACTGAGCAGGCTTATAATAATGGGGGCAGAGAAATCGCTATTACACTAGACAGCCAAGTCGTATCAGCACCTGGAGTTAATAACGGTGCCATTACGGGAGGTAGATCTTCTATCTCAGGCAGCTTTACAATACAAGAAGCGGTTGATTTTGCCAATATTCTTGAGGTAGGTAAATTGCCTGCAAAAACTCAGATTATTCAAAAATCAATTGTTGGACCTTCATTGGGAGCCAAGAATATCAAAAGTAGTGTGACTTCATTGATCATTGGTTTTGTTCTTTTGTTGTTTTTTATGTTGTTCTACTATGGAAAAGGAGGTGTCGTATCGATCATTGCATTGTTGGCTAATATGTTTTTCATATTCGGAACATTGTCTTCATTGGGAACGGTATTGACATTACCTGGAATCGCTGGTATTGTACTGACCATCGGTATGGCCGTCGATGCCAACGTAATCATCTTTGAGAGGATACGAGAGGAGTTGAGAGCGGGTAAATCAAATCTAGCCGCAATATCTGATGGATTTAGAGCTTCCTACTCCGCTATTATAGATGCCAACGTGACTACCTTATTAGTGGCAACGGTACTGGCATACTATGGTTTAGGACCGATCAAAGGATTTGCAGTAGTATTGATTATCGGTGTGCTTTCTTCACTATTGACTGCGGTATTGTTTGGAAAACTAATGATAGATGGTTATACAGCTGGAGGAAGAGAAATGAGCTTCTGGTCAGGATGGTCAAAGAATATGTTTTCTAACTTACAGATCAGCTGGATGTCTAAAAGAAAAGTGGCTTACGTCGTATCCGGCGTATTGATTGTAGCAGGATTGGCTTCAATCTTTACCCAAGGTTTTAATCTTGGAGTAGATTTTAAAGGAGGATATTCCTACGACATACAATTCAGTAATCCTGTGGACCAATCAGACATAAAATCTACCTTGGCAGCAGAAAATATTTTTGGTAAATCACCGATCGTAAAAACAGTAGATAGTGATAATACGTATCAAATTACTACCGATTATCTGATCGATGATAATACAGAAGGCAATGATCGACTTGTTATGGCGAAACTGTACGAAGGTTTGAAAACCATTGATGCATCAGCTCCAACACAGGATAATTTTGAAGATTCAAGTTTTGAAGGTGGAATGCATGTTGTAAGTAGCAGTAAAGTTGGACCTACAATAGCCGATGATATTCGAAGCAGTTCATTTTATGCAGGTATTTTTGCATTGATTCTGATCTTCCTTTACATCTTTATTCGATTTAATAAGTGGCAATACTCATTGGGTGCTGTTGCAGCTCTTTTCCACGATTCGTTAATAGTATTGGGGCTATTCTCACTACTTAAAGATTTGATGCCTTTCTCGTTAGAAATTGATCAGGCATTCATCGCCGCGATTTTGACGGTAATCGGTTATTCGATCAACGATACAGTGGTAGTGTTTGATAGAATTAGAGAATATCTTGGCATTTACACCAATAAAGAGAAAGATGAAATATTAAATTCGGCGTTAAGCAGTACTTTCTCCAGAACAATCATTACCTCATTGACAACATTAATTGTGGTGGCGATCCTATTGGTGTTTGGTGGTTCAACAATTAAAGGATTTGCATTTGCCTTGTTGATTGGTATCCTGGTGGGTACATATTCATCGATCTTCGTAGCTACGCCAATCGTAAGAGATCTTTCTGATGATTTGAAAGGAACAGTAAGACGATCAAACAGAGGAGCTGGATCTAATAAAAGCTTTGGTAGAGCTGCCGCCGCGGCCGCTGCTGCTCAAAAGTAAGTTTAGTATCTAATAATATATAAATGAAAAATGCCTTGGCTTTCTTAGTCAGGGCATTTTTTGATGTATAAACAATACATCAATTTTTCATTTTCTGCGTTATACATGTGCAAAGCGAATTAAAATTATATTTGTATTCATGTCGGATATTCTAAAAAGGGTTTTTATTCTGGGATTAACTGCAATGCTCGTAGCGGGTTGTAGTTTTGGAAAAAAGATAAAAACGGGAGAGATGGCGTATGAGAGAAAGCAATACGCTGTTGCGGTTGAAATGTTGGCCAAAGAATATGAGAAATCTGATAATTCGAGGTTGAGAGCTCGTCATGCTTATCTGATGGGCATGTGTTATACTTACCTGGAAGAAAATAGATTGGCTATCAATTGGTTGGAACGCGCTGTGAATAATGGATATGGCAATGAAGCGCTTCTTGCAATTGCCCGGGCGCATAAAAAAGCGGGTAATTATCAGGCCTCCGTCGATGCATACGAAAAACTCAAAATTAATAGTAATGCATCGAGGCAAATTGATAGAGAGATTTATGTTTTGAAAGAGGTGTCGAGCTGGGCCAATGAGATCAATTCTGCTTATGAAGTTTCTCCCCTGAATGAGAATTCGGGATTTTCAGAGTATTCTCCCTCGGTATTAGATAAAAACTTTCTTGTATTTACTTCTGATAATAATGAGAGCACCGGAGGTGATACGTACAAATGGACCGGTAATAAACACACTGATCTTTTTGTGATGCTGAAAAATGGTTCGGATATCAAAAGATTCGATGCGGGGATTAATTCGGATCATAATGAAGGTGCCGCTTGCTTTTCGAAAGATGGCGTACATATGATTTTTACCCGATGCTATGTAGAAGGGGATTCGGACGGATATTGTAAATTGATGCACAGTGATCGATCTTCAGGTATTTGGTCTGAACCCAAACCACTGCCTTTTATGCAGGATGGTATTAATTATGGTCAGCCTACTTTTATCGAGGGAGATAGTGTTTTGGTCTTTAGTGCAGAGATGGATGATGGAGTAGGGGGGCATGATCTCTACTATGTTGAACGAATTTTTGATGAATTGGGCAATTTTGAATGGGCAGATCCTTATATTTTTCCTCAAACGATAAACTCAGCCGGAAATGAAATGTTTCCTTCGGGGGATGGGGATACCTTGTATTTTTCTTCTGATTATTTCGCCGGTCTGGGCGGTCTGGATATCTTTAAGACATGGTTGCAACCCAATGGACAGTGGGCACCTCCTCAAAACTTAAAGAAACCCATCAATTCTTCATACGATGATTTTGGTTTGGTAGTCGACCATGATGCGAATCTGAGAGGTCAAATCGTACAAAAAGGTTTTTTTACTTCTACTCGAAAAGGATTTGGAAAAGAAGATATTTACAGGTTTGAGAAAAGACAAACCTATGTGCCGGTAGATACTTCGACACCTATACAAACCGAAGAAAAAGAAATTGAAGTCGAGATCTACTTAGCTGGAAAGACCAAAGAGGTGTCTTTTGAAGATCCGGATGATCCCAATAGTGCGAAACTTGATAAGATAGCCTTAGCCGAATGTTATGTCGTAATTGATGATGGAAACGAACAAACCAAGATTTATTCAGATGAGGAAGGGCAATTTATTGTACGGTTGGAAAAAGACAAAGACTATACTATACGCGCCAGTAAAGTGGGGTATCTTAATGATATAAAGCGCATTAGTACGCGTAACTTAAAGATAGATAAAGGCCAATTGTCAACAACAGTTAATGTGGAATTAGTACTGGCGAAAATCTTTTCAAATGTGGAAATTACGCTTGAAAACATATATTATAATTTCAATAAATGGGATATTCGGGATGACGCAAAACCCACTTTGGATAGTTTATCGACCTTGCTTGTGAATAATCCACAAATTCGAATTCAGCTTTCTTCACATACAGATTGCAGAGCAGATGATGAGTACAATCAAATCTTATCGCAAAAACGTGCAGATTCTGCGGTGAATTACATCTTATCAAACGGCATTGCCCGAAATCGATTGGTGCCAAGAGGTTATGGGGAGAGTGCACTGGCCATAAATTGTAATTGCGACGATTGTACGGAAGAAGAACATCAAATCAACCGTCGAACAACATTTAAGATATTGGAGTGAATACTTAAGAATCCGTCATTCGACGTTTATCCACACGAAAAGAAAATACATCAGGTCTTTGGTAGTGACCACTTGTTGCAAGGTTCATCCTTTCGGTATATAATTCTTTCAAAGGAGGTAGATCCACATATAGAATCTCTTCTTTTGCGTATTGTGGTTCCAAAATAAAGTTTCCATTAGGATCAATTACACAACTGCCACCGTCCAGAAGATATGGGCTGTCATTATTTTGTACATCCTGCTTTAGTTCAAGATAATCGGGAATGCTGTTTTTGTGTAATATTTGTCCCATAGCCACCACATAACATCTCCCTTCAAACGCATAATGTCTGCTGGCCAGTTTGTGCGAAGATTTTACTGCAGGCCATAATCCAAAGTGAATGTCTTCACCTTCATCATGCATGGCCTGTCGGGTCAAAGGCATCCAGTGCTCCCAGCAGATTAACCCACCAATGTTGCCATGTGGTGTTGGAATCGTTTTTAGTCCGAAAGCATCCCCGTAGCCATGCACCAATTTTTCATTGAACGTGGGCATCAATTTTCTGTGATGAACGACAATTTCTCCATCAAGGTTAATGATAAGAAGGGTATTGTACAAAGTACCATTGCCTTTTCCTTTTTTTATGGCTTCATTGGCTCCCAAAACAATATATTTCGCATGCTTTTTTGCTGCTTCCTGAATAAGTTGAATTTCGTTGCTTGGGACTTCGATTGCATCTGCATACATGGTTGCCCACACATTTTTGATTTCCTTTTGGTCCCAACACCCCATGTGTATGGCATAATCAATCCATGCCGGATAACCACTCAACCAACCTTCACCAAATACGATTATATCTGCGTTATTATCGGAAGATTCAGCGATATACTCTACAGCTTTCTCTGCCGATAGCTGCGAATTTAGAAATACAGGAGGCTTTTGTACAAGCGCTAGTTTAGTCATAAGATTTATAGAGTTTATTACATCCAGTCAAATCAAGAAAACTCCAAGCAACACCAAAAAATTATCCATTATCAATTGTCCATTATCAATTATCAATTGTCCATTATCAATTGTCCCTCGAAAACTATCCAGTGATCGCTTTTATTCCAGGCAACGTTTTTCCTTCCAGATATTCAAGCATGGCACCTCCACCTGTTGAAACGAAACTAACCGTTTCCGCTAATCCGGCTTTATTAATCGCCGCAACACTGTCGCCTCCACCAATCAAGCTGTAGGCTCCATTTTCAGTTGCTTTTCCTACAGCAAGTGCGATTTGATTGGTTCCGGTGGCAAACGTTTCCATTTCAAAAACACCCATTGGACCATTCCACAAGATAGATTGTGCTTCGAGAATGATTTTTGTAAACGCTGCAATACTCTTTGGACCAATATCCAGTCCTTCCCAATCGTTGGGAATTTTGTCTGTATCGACCACATCAGTATTTGCATCATTGTTGAAATCATCTGCAATCATTGTATCTATAGGTAGATGAATTTCTGTTCCCAGTTCCTTGGCCTTCGCTAATATTTCAAGTGCGAGATCCAAATAATCGTCTTCACATATCGATTGACCGATACTTCCACCCAGGGCTTTTTTAAAGGTATAGGCCATACCTCCGCCGATGCAAACATGATTGACCACTTCTACCAATTTTTCCAACAACTGGATCTTATCACTTACTTTGGCTCCACCGACGATGGCTACCACTGGTCGTTTAGGACTCTTTAATAACTTATCTGCGCTTTCAATTTCGTCCATAATCAAAAAGCCTAATGCTTTCTCTTCTGGTTTGAAATAATTATTGGCAACAGTGGCAGTAGAGGCGTGCGCTCTGTGCGCCGTTCCAAAAGCATCATTTATATAACAATCGGCTAATCTGGACAACTGAATTGCCAGATCCATATCTCCTTTGGATTCGCCGGCATGAAATCGAGTATTTTCCAAGAGTAAAATCTGCCCAGGCTTCAATCGTTCGGCCATTAGTTCAGTATCTCCCCCAACACAGTTTTCTGCAAAAAGTACTTCTGCTCCCGTAAGCCGCGTTAGATGATTGACCAGATGTCTTAGCGTAAATTTTTCCACATTGATAGAGCCGTCTTCATTCTTCTTTTTTTGTGGCCGACCCAAATGAGAACATAAGAGTACAGCCGCACCTTCCTGAAGCAGATAGTTAATGGTAGGCAACGCTTTTTTCATTCTTGTATCATCGGTGATCTGATGATGGCTATCCAGAGGCACATTAAAATCCACACGTACCAATACTTTTTTTGCACGAACGTCTAAGTCTTTGATGGTTTTCATTTTTATAGTTTATGGGCCAAATATACGCCAATCAAAATGTGTTTAAGACGATTATTTGACTTCAATTAAAAAGGGCCCCAAAACGGAATTATGTTTTGAAGCCCTATTATATCATTAATTTGATTATGGTCTTATACTTTGGCTACCAAATCTGCCAATCTTGCGCTATAGCCAGCTTCGTTATCGTACCAGCTAACCAATTTTACAAATCTTCCGTCCTTTACATCTGTAAGCAAAGAGTCGAAAATCGAAGAATGCTTGTTTCCTACAATATCCGATGAAACGATCGGGTCAGTTTCAAATTGCAATATCCCTTTCATTGGACCTTCTGCCATTTCTTTGAATTTTGCATTCACTTCTTCTATGGTTACATCTTTTTCTACCATTACATTCAATTCGATCAACGAACCTGTAATGACAGGAACACGAATCGCCATAGCGAACATTTTACCACTTACTTCCGGTACAACCAAGCCCACGGCATTCGCTGCTCCTGTACTTGTTGGTACGATGTTATAGGCTGCGGCTCTTGCTCTTCTTAAATCAGAGTGAGGTGCATCCTGTATTCTTTGATCCGCAGTGTAGGCGTGAGTTGTTGTTAACGAACCGGTTTTGAATCCCCAATTGTCATTCACAATTTTACAAATAGGAGCAAGACAGTTTGTGGTACAACTGGCATTACTAATTACTGTTTCATCGCCAGTAAGTTCGTCACCGTTTACACCCAAAACAATTGTTTTTATGCCATCGCCTTTTCCCGGCGCAGAAATCACTACTTTTTTCGCACCAGCTGTAATGTGTTTTGAAGCTCCATCTTTAGATCTAAATATTCCAGTACATTCCAAGACTACATCAATATTGTTTTCTGCCCAGGGAAGCTCTTCCGGATTTCGTGTTGAAGAAGCGAGAATCTCATGTCCGTTCACGATTAATTTGTCGTCAGTATAGTCAACTGTACCATTAAATTGTCCATGAGCACTGTCGTACTTCAATAAGTGAGCTAATGTGCCATTATCGGTCAAGTCGTTTATCGCAACTATTTCTACATCACTATTTGATAATAAATTTCTGAAAGTCAATCTTCCGATCCTTCCAAATCCATTTATTGCAACTCTTTTTTTCGCCATTGTATTATTATTTTCTTAGTTAGTGTAAAATTAAC
>JBCCVV010000283.1:0-8768 GCA_039194925.1 Bacteroidota bacterium | reverse complement strand
TTGAAGAATTTAAATACAATTCGAATTGACGATAATTTATTCTTAAATGCTCCGAATGATGTTTTCAATATAACTGGCGCCATTATTAATGAAAATAATCTAAATCTAACGGTGGAATACGGAGGTGGATGTGGTGATATTTATTATGATTTAATATCGGAAACCCATTATCTGAAAACTAACCCTCTTCAGAAAAATATAAGATTGGCATTTGATGATAAAGACAATTGTGAAGCTTTACTTGAACTCAATTTGTCTTTTGATTTAAAGGAAATACAACTTTCTGGCACTGGAAGCATTATAATAAACCTGGATGGATGGGATGAGCAAATTGAATATAAATATTAAAAATGTTGCCATCATTTAGAATTCGATTTCGATTAAAATTTATTGATTCTCCATAGGAACTGAAATTCCTAGCCAACCATTAAGTATTGGGATATGTTAAATTACCAATTCATGAATAACAAAAGTCAATACTAATATTGTACACTGATCAAGATAAAACAAACAAAAATTTAGTTTGAATTATTGGAATAACATTATGGTTCAAAATTGAATGGATCGATATATGGACACGTACTCTCAAGCATTATACAATTATCACAATGGTTTAAAACCAGATACTTTTGAAATAATTAGGGATGATGGTTATTCTTCAGAGGTACCAGTTTCAATTTTTTTCGATAATAAAAACTTTTCAGAAGTCGAATTGCTGGCTCTAAATAATTGCCAAGAGAAAGTATTAGATATTGGTGCGGGTGTGGGAAGGCACTCTTCTGAGTTACAAAGAAGGGGACTGGATGTAACTGCTATAGACATATCAGAACAAGCGGTAAGCATAATGAACCAAAGAGGAGTTCATAAAACATTGCACATGGATATCATTGAATTGTCCGGTGAGAAATACGACACCTTACTAATGCTTATGAACGGTATTGGTATGGTTGAAAACCCAGAAAAAATAGATAATTTCTTACAACATGCCTATAATCTTTTGCACACTGAAGGAGTACTGATCGTTGATTCTATCAATGTCTTAAAGACCAATGATCCATTACACGTAAGTTATCGCGAAAAAAATATTTTGAACTCCAGATATCCCGGCCAACAAATTCTGAGAATAGATTATAATGGTCTACACGGTGACTGGTTTTCATGGCTACACCTTACTTTTGAAGAATTATCAATGCATGCGCTTAAAAATAATTTTTTGTGCGATTTATTAACGATGGACGAAAGTGGCCATTATCTTGCAAAGCTACAGGTTGAAAAAAGCTATTCCAATACTGAATAATAAACGTTCACTACACAAAAATAAAACTATGACACATAAGCTTTTCTTACTCTTAGCGTTCCTCGCTGCAAGTGTAACCATAGTAGGGCAAGATCGCATTACAGGAAAAACATTCGCCACAAGATCCGAAGTAATCGCTCAGCAGGGTATGGCTGCCA
The DNA here is from genome assembly GCA_039194925.1 of Bacteroidota bacterium. GTDB lineage: Bacteria > Bacteroidota > Bacteroidia > Chitinophagales > Saprospiraceae > CAJXUU01. The sequence goes on along the minus strand of JBCCVV010000283.1, from coordinate 7,313 downwards.
CATCACAACCCCTTGCTACACAGGTTGCTTTGGATATCCTTAAAAAAGGGGGTAGCGCTGTAGACGCAGCCATTGCAGCAAATGCAGTCCTAGGTTTGGTAGAGCCTACGGGAAATGGGATGGGAGGAGATTTATTTGCCATAGTTTGGGATAATACTGAAAAGGAATTGACCGCTTTAAATGCAAGCGGACGGTCACCGAAATCCCTAACATTAGATTACTTCATCGAAAAGGAAATGACTAAAATTCCTTCACACGGACCGTTGCCTGTTTCCGTACCGGGCTGTGTCGATGGATGGTTTGAATTGCATGGAAAATATGGAAAACTATCGATGGCCGATCTATTGCAACCTGCGATAGACTATGCCGATAATGGTTTTCCAGTTACGGAATTAATAGCCTATTACATGGGACGCAGTGTTCCTTTTCTTTCCAAATACGACGGATTTGCAGAGGTTTTTGCCCCCAATGGAAAGGCACCTCAAAAAGGAGAAGTATTCAAAAACCCGGCCCTGGCCAATACCTTTAGAAAAATAGTTAAAGGGGGACGAGATGCATTTTATAAAGGCGATATTGCTCGTACCATTGCCAACTACATGAAAGAGCAAGGAGGATTCATTAGCTATGAAGACATGGCCAGTCATACCTCCGAATGGGTCCAACCCGTATCCACTAATTATCGTGGATATGATGTGTGGGAGATTCCACCCAATGGACAGGGAATTGCCGCTTTGCAAATACTGAATTTATTGGAAGGATACGACATTGCCGGGATGGGGTTTGGTTCTGAAGCCTATATACACACATTCACCGAGGCGAAGAAATTAGCATTTGAAGATAGAGCAAAGTATTATGCCGACATGGATTTTGCGAATGTACCTGTCCAACAACTTATTTCTAAAACATATGCAGATGAGCGTCGAAAACTGATCAATCCCAAAAGGGCTGCAAAGCGCATTGACGAAAGTAAACTTGAGGATGGAGATACAATCTATATGACCGTTGCGGATGGTGACGGCAATATGGTATCTCTTATTCAAAGCAACTACCGGGGAATGGGATCGGGCATGACTCCTCCTGGATTGGGTTTTGTCTTACAAGATCGCGGTGAACTCTTTTCTTTAGACAAGGATCATATGAATGCTTATGAGCCAGGCAAACGCCCTTTTCATACCATTATCCCTGCATTCATCACTAAAGACGGGAAACCATGGGTAAGTTTTGGTCTTATGGGGGGTGCGATGCAACCACAGGGGCATGCACAAATTGTGGTCAATTTAATTGATTTCAAGATGAATTTACAAGAAGCAGGTGATGCCCCTCGAATTCAACATGGTGGATCCTCGCAACCTACTGGTAAGATCATGACAGATGGTGGAATCCTCTATTTGGAAACGGGTATTGATTATGAAGTGATCCGCAAATTATCCAAAAAAGGACATAAAATTCAATTCAATATAGGCGGATATGGCGGCTACCAAGCCATTATGTGGGATGAGAAGAATCAGGTCTATTACGGAGCAAGTGAGAGCAGGAAGGACGGTCAGGCGGCGGGGTACTAAACGCACTACCGTGACAGAATAATATACATGAAATCCCACACTCATCGGCAGGATGCATTTAAAACTTTATATCATCAAATAAATCAAAAACACATGGGAATATTTTCAAGATTTTTCGGAAAAAAATCAAAGGCAACCAATGTAAGAAGCAGAGAGAATCAACCGGATGTTGTAGATATCCAAAATGACGACGAAAAAATGAATTGGGCCATGGAAAAATCCAGACTCACCCTACATTATTTTAAAGACTGTTTAAAACAACCAAGCCCGGAACAACACTATTTTTCTATAAAAGTACGGATAGAAGATGATGGTAAAATCGAGCATATGTGGTTAACTGAGCCCAGCTTTGATAATAATGGCAATTTATTCGGAATTATTAGCAATGAACCGATTGATGTGACAAACGTAACGCTAAATCAAAAGATTGGTATAGACGAAAAACTCGTATCAGATTGGATGATCTTAGAAAATGGACGTCTTATTGGCGGATACACCATCAGAGCCATTCGAGATACACTTTCTGGCCCGGCTTTACAAAATTTCGACAACGGGTTAGGTGGAATGATTGTAGATGATGGTGAGGACTATTTTTTACCTGATGATTCTACACCCGAAGGTGCAATTGTAAAAATAGAGCATGCCTTTAATGAGGATAATATTGAAAAAGCAATTCATTGTAAAGATTTTAGAAAAGAAGCAGAGTTAATGCTTGCCAAAATGGGAAAAGGAGAATTGGGCAGTGATATAATTGACAAAACAGCCGAGGTACTCCAGCTATCCTTTATAAAATCGCTACAGGATAATGGCATTCCCAAATTCAGTGGAATAAAACAAGCATTTCCAAAAAGAGAGAAAATCAGCGACAGACATGTCATCGTTACCGAGGTATGTTATTTTCCCGATGGGCACAAATCAATTCAACGCTTAAATACGTATAAATCCGAGGATGGATGGAAAGTATTGAGTCCCGCAGAATAAATTAGGCTGAAGCGTAGATGAGTGATTTCTTCATGTACTTCAAATCAAAAAATGGATGATAATTAAAACAAAATATATAACCATATAGATGTCGAACAACCCTCTTTTTAAAAGATGCATTTCTATCTGGAGAATTTATAAAAAGTTAGATTTCACCAACGCGGTCAAAATCATACGATCTTAAGCATATTACGCTTCGGCTAGCTCGTGACGACCATGAAAAAACGATATACTGAATTTCGTCCGTTTCAGACTAGGCATGCAGATATCCTCCGTCAAAAACATCAAATTGAACAAAAATGGAATTATGTTTTGGTGAAAAAAGTTATAATAACGGAATAAAATTGTACGTTTAACAACGGAAATAATTGGAAAGGATGAACGAAGCAGACAACATCATGTATGCCGTTAAGATTGGTCGAAGACAAATCCCGCACATACATGAAACCGTTAGCACCAATTATGACAAAAAATGACCGAAAGATGAAGAGGTTCAAGATAAACCTTAAAGAAGCGGACAAGATCAAGATAGACGTTTTGGGTTAAGATAACAACAGAATTGAGTAACTCAATTTTTCGATTTTTTTGGTGCGAAGAGGTTTTCTCTTCACGGCCGAGCAGACGTAACTGTTCGATAATACAATTACTTATGAAGCGGTTATTATTTTTATCACTTCTGGCATTTGGTTTTTTGACAAGCTGTAGTGATGAAACGAATTTAGTACCGAATGATGAAAAACAATCGAATCCGATTGAATTGAGAAGTTCTGAATCAGAAAATACAATCCCTTTTCAGGTTGCCCATGACGTAGCTACGAAGTTTACCTTTCCTCAAGAAGGTTCATCTGATGGTGGCGGTGGTGATTCTAATCCTCCTGCTATAGCAGATGTTCAAACCTATTCAGATAAGATGGGGGAGCCAGCACTCTACGTTTTCAATTACGAGAATGATCAGGGGTATTTGGTGGTTTCAGCAGACTGGAGGCACGAACCAATTTGTGCGATTACCAAAGCAGGAACATTTCCCGATTATGAAGCTCCTTCCGCAATTTTTGAGTGGTTTGAAGCAACTATAGAGAATATTGAATTCATTCGATACAATGGCATAAACAATGACGCCAGAGGCATTGCAGGCTGGAATAAATTAATTGATGATTTAGACCTTGCCTTAGATCCAATTCCATTTGGTAGCGACTGTTGCGATGAATGTCCAAACTGGCCCGATTGTCTCCTGGATCCTGTAGGTTGTGGAGACCCGACAATTCACTGTGGCGATCCTTGCGGAGATTATGTTACCACCATCGTAGGTCCGTTGATGTCTACGGAGTGGGGGCAAAAATGCACCTACAACGAACAAGTCGATGACAAAAACTGCTCTGGTGTATGTTGGTCAAATACAAGAGCCTATACGGGTTGTGTAGCTACTGCAATGTCTCAAATTGTTAGATATTGGGAAATTAACACCTCACATAATTACAATTACAGTACTATGCCGGACAACTCTGGTGACTCGGAAGTTCAACGTTTAATGTCCGATACAGGAGAAAGTGTCGACATGGATTATGGATGCAGTAGCTCAGGTGCAAAAAGCAGCAAAGTTCCAGGAGCTTTAAAAGATGATTTCAACTTTAGTTCGGCGAATAGAAGCGGTTATGGTTCAGGATCATATCAAACCGTTGTGAGTAACCTTAATGCTGGTCGACCTGTATATTTAGATGGTTGTAGATCAAAGAAAAAATTCCTGGGCATCACCGTAGGATATTCAAATTGTCATGCGTGGATTTGTGACGGCTATTGGAGAACCAACAATTACTGTTACAGTTATCTGAAATTCTATATGAATTGGGGATGGAACGGATCTCACAATGGTTGGTTTGCGTTTAACAATTGGACCATACCTGCCAACAACAGAAATTACCAGTATGCGAGGGACTACATCTATAATATTTATCCTTAACAAACTAATAGTGAGCAACATGAGATATCTAAGTTCAATTTTAAGCATAGCTATGGCGGCAATGATTACATCATGCGACAAGTCACCGGATAGTGCCGAAGTCATTGGCAACTCTTTGGATCTGTATGTTCAAAATTCGAATGGTGAAAATCTACTAGGAAGCACTTATTTAATAGAAGACATCAAGCTTTATTACCTTAATAATGGCAAAACAGAGGAGGTGTTTGACGCAAACATGGCCGCTCCCCGCAATGTCAAGTTTGTTGATATCGAGGGAAATACAGCCTTAAGGATATTTGCCAATCTAAATGATGAAGAGTATCCGACAACATACCTGGAGTGGAATGCTGAGGACACAGACACGATCAGATGTCACTATTATCGGAGTGAAGACAACTCAACCATACAAATTGATAGTGTATGGTACAATGGTTTGAAAGTGTTTCCTGATCAAGCTTTTGGTCCAACGGAAGGATTCAAAATCGTGAAATAAAATTGTTGCTAACTTTGAGTAGCTGTCCATAATGAGCTTTTGCCCGCTATGGACAGCTATATAATTCACGTCGGCAATAATTTTATAACTATGAATGTCAAAAAAGCTTTAGTTGTACTTTTAGTGATTCATGCGATACTAGGAGTTTATTTTGATGTTGATATTTTCTTCATTCCGTATTGGATCCGATACTTCCAACTTCCCGGTTTATTTGAATTGAGCCAAACATTAGTGCGACTTTTCAGGATACTGTCTTATGTGCTGACATTCATTGGAGTATATAGACTTATTTCGCGCAAGAAAATTGAAATCATCAGCACCTTTAAATTTCCGATTTACCATTTCGTAGCTTCTAATGTTTTTTGGTTCCTGACAACATCCTTAAGCACCAGATATTCATTTTTCAAAGCCCCGACCGAACTCCCACCCTATTACTTTATTATCCAAATCATTAGTTACATGCTCCTGGTTTTGATCATTATTAATTATTGGAATTCAAAGACAAAAACAGATGAAAATATACAGCTTGTTGAGGTTAGCAAAAAGTCCAGACTTATAAATTGGATTCTAGATGTGATATTTGTTTTTTCTTTTATAGCTCGCAATATTGAAGTACTAATGGCCGGATCTATTATTGATGATATTAAGATACTAAACTCCAACCCGCATTGGTTCGTTATGCTCTACTTGTTTTGGTACTTCCTGGTTCTGGAGCTGCTATTTCTTCAATCTATTGGAAAGTTACATAATAACTCAACTGTCGCATATAATGGAAACAAATTTAAGTCGATATTGATAAGGACATTATGTCGATTAATCCCTTTTGAGGCATTTTCATTTTTCTTAAAAAGAGGATGGCATGATGCTATTTCAGATACTAAAGTTGTGGTAGTTCAAAAGCATTGACCTGGGTTAATTTTATCTACGCTCAAGGTCAATTAAATGCAACTATTCCATTATTCAACCAAAAAAGAAAAAATTATGAAAATAGATCACTCAATCGTCTAAATTGGAAATCAATTCTAAACAAAAAAGCACAAAGGTCTAAATCGTTTAATAGAATCAAATTGAAGCTATGTCAAAAAATGAAAATAAAATAAATCAATCCGATGAATGCCACCCACTGTTACCTAGTGGTGAATGGGAAGGTTTTTATTGTTATCATTACTCCTCAGAACAACATAAAATGTTTGTTGAACTGAAATTTTCTGAATCCAATATTTCAGGCACAGGAATTGACGATGTGGCTCCTTTTACATGGAAAGGAAAGTATGACCTGGATAAATTCAAAGTCGATATGAATAAATACTATTCAACACATGTAGTTTGGTACAAGGGCGATATTGATGAAAATGGTATTTGGGGACTTTGGGAAATCAGTATGGATAGATTTAATATTCCTCAATCCTATAAAGAAATGGTGAAAAATTCGTTCAAAAATGAATTGACCGGTGGATTTCATATTTGGCCAAAGAAAAGTCGAAGCGAAACAACAAGTAATTCGCTGGAAGAACAAAAAGAATCAAAAAAATTAAAAGAGCTATTCGTAGAAGTATTTGGGTGAGAAAAAATAAGATAGGTAATAGATAAACCAAGACATCAGTCAGCGTCAAAAAAAAAGAAAACGTCATGCAAACGGTTCAATTCAACCGCCCGGATGGGAAAAAGCTAAACATTGAAATAATACATTACCGACCGAAGGATTCTTCAAGGAATAAAACCCCGGATAGACATCGTCATGATTTTCATTCTATTTTTTTAATCCTGGAAGGAAAGAGCGTTCAAGAGATTGATTTCCAACATTATGAGCTAACGAAAAATCAAATAATGCTTATCCCCAAAGGTGCGATTCATTGGGAAAAAGAAATAAAAGGACTATTGGGATATACCATCTTATTCAAGGATGATTTTTTTAGCAACCATCAAAAAGAATTGTTGTATGGATTATTGCAATATGCAGTGGCATTAAGAAAGTTGCTCATCACCATAAGCGAAAAAGATGTCACAGTCATCAAATTATACTTTGAATTATTAATGAAAGAACAACAGTCCGATGACCATCAAAATCAGACATTTATACTTCAGAATTTGATGTTGGCTTTTCTGAATAAGTTGGAAGGGTTGATTCAAGACTTACCGGAAATTAACTCCTTTATCTCTTTCAGAAGACCTTTTCAACGATTCATCCAATCCGTTGAAGCAACGTACTTTCTACAAAAAAAACTGGATTTTTACGCCTTAGAGCTCAACATAACCAAAAGAAAATTGAATGAAATCACAAAACAAGTAACAGGGCAAACGGCTACCAATTATATAATCG
>JBCCVV010000282.1:0-8820 GCA_039194925.1 Bacteroidota bacterium | reverse complement strand
TATACGGGCTAGAAATCAAGCGACGTTAGGTTTGCTGCACGCCTCTTTCGAGGGCGAAGGCATGCAGCAAACCTAACTTCCCTGAAAAACTGAAAAAAGAAAAAATATTATAAAACCAGACACAGTTAAATGAACTATCCCCTTCCCCGAAATAGTAGAGATTCTCTAACTCAACAATTCAATAACTCAACAATTCAACAATTCAACAATTCAACAACTCAACAATTCAATAACTCAACAATTCAACAATTCAACAACTCAACAACTCAACAATTCAACAACTCAACAATTCAATAACTCAACAATTCAATAACTCAACAATTCAACAATTCAACAATTCAACAACTGAATAATTGAACCACTAATTTTCGTAAGTTTACAACCCATGAAAATAGAGTTTTGGTACATCGGTAAAACAAATGAAAAATATCTTGATCAAGGGATTCAAATCTTTGAAAAGCGATTAAAACACTATTGTAAATATTTGAGCGTTTGTATCAAAGATGTGAAGCCGGGAAAAACGTCTAAGGAGACCATGCTTCGCGAGGCGGAACTCATTTTATCAAAAATTACCAACTCCGATTTTTTGATTTTGCTGGACGAACGAGGGGCATCCTATTCTTCGGAAAAGTTCTCTGAACAATTGAACAAAATGCAGATGCAAGGTTCTCGAAGAATTATCTTTTTAGTAGCGGGAGCGTTTGGTGCGGATCAAAAATTGAAAGAAAGAGCCAATAAATTACTCTCTCTGTCGAAAATGACCTTCTCGCATCAAATGATTCGACTATTTTTTGTGGAACAACTTTATCGCGCCTTTACCATTTTGAAAAATGAAAAATATCATAATCCATGAGTGTTACCTTATTGATCATAATTGTGACCTGTATTGTCTCTTATCTCTGCTTTGAAAATCGAGCGTTATTTGACCAATTGAAGCACCATCCGGTTTCCGAAGCCAATAATAAAGAGTGGTATCGCATGGTAACCAGTGGATTTTTGCATGCAGACTACATTCATTTGGGTATTAACATGTATGTTTTATATGGATTTGGGACATTCATTGAGCAAGTATTTTTAGCTCATTATGGAGAAGTTTTTGGACGCACCATTTATCTTCTTCTTTACCTTGTAATGATTGTTCTTGCTGATATTCCAAGTTTTGTCAAGCACAAAAACAATTATGGCTACAGTGCTATCGGTGCAAGTGGTGCGGTTTCGGGAATACTGTTCATTTTTATATTACTCAGACCCTGGGCTATATTAGAATTGTATTTTTTCATACCTATACCGGCTATTATTTTTGGTGTACTTTATCTTCTTTACAGCTCTTGGGCCAGTAAAAACGCCAAAGATAATATTGGGCATGATGCGCATTTTTTTGGTGCGGTTGCTGGAATGGCATTGTCCATTTTTCTAATACCAGAAATTTTAACGATCTTTTTCGGACAATTAGTCAATAATTTACCGTTTTAAAAACGAACTTAATTTTGGTCAATTTCTTCATCAATCCTATTGTTGTGTACAAATACATCTCTTTTTTCATCCTGATTTCCACATCCTTCCTCTTTTCCAATTGCAAGGACAATCAACTTCCGGTAATCGAGAATAAACCACCTGCATCAACGCAATATGGTGATCCCATACCTTATCAACTGGATGCTCCAGCCCATTCTTTTGACTTGGCAAGAGACTTAAAAGAGATCTCCGGGCTCACCTACTATTCAAATAAAAAAAACATATTGGCAATTAACGATGAAAAAGGAAAAGCATTTTCACTAGACCCAACATCAGGAAAAATTACGGAACGTGTAGATTTTGGAAGATCTGCGGACTATGAGGGCATCACCCATAAAAATGAAGAAATCTTTGTAGTAGAAAGCAATGGCGATCTTATTGCCTTCAATTTCGACGAAAAGTATGGTCCAATCAAATTCAAAACAAAACTGAGCCGTAAAAACGATATTGAAGGTATTTGTTATAATCCTTCCACCTCTACCCTGCTTCTTGCAGCAAAAGGCAGCGGTAAAATCAGTGGTAAAGAAAGCAAGTCAAAATCTATTTTCTCAATGGACCTGGAAAGTAAGAAGGTTTCGGATATCCCTTTTATAAAAGTCAATTTGGAAAAAACGATAGAGAAACTAAAAAAATTGGAACCCGAAAAATTTGATGTCACCAATTATCAAATGACCAGGGCACGAAAATTTAGCCCTTCAGGAATAGCAGTTCATCCGGTAAGCAATGAAATTTATGTGCTTTCATCCAGGGGAAAACTATTGGTCGTTTTTAATCAAAAAGGAGAATTAAAAAGCCTGCAATTTCTAAAGGATCAATTGTATACACAACCTGAAGGCATTTGTTTTGGGCCGGATAATATGCTCTATATCTCAAATGAAGGAAGAGCAGGAAAAGCTACCCTTCTTTCATTCAAGCCTACTGGATCTAACTAAAATTTAGTGCCCTGAACAAATTTGTCATCATTTTGGGCCAAAAATGCCGCCAAATTTTAGGATGTGTTTCATTTCTAGCACTAGGTTGCACCCAGCGCTACTTATGTTTAAGCCTTTCAGGCTATTGAGGTTTGTGCGATTTTTCATACACACTATTGAATTCTAATAGCATGGTTTTATTTGATTTAGACATTTACACCAACACCTTGAATGCCATATACCCTAAACCACATACCTTTAACCATAGGCAAAAAAATACCCCCGACTTCCCGATCGAGGGTAATGCATGAAAGTTCCAACTGTGTGGAATATCTCAGTATATTATTAGATGATAGAGTACTTCAGTCCCAGACCAAATGTTAAACCAGGATTCAATCTTGTGAAGATCTGACGCTGTGCCTGGAAGCCCTCAAAGAACTCTTCATTTCTATCGTTTAAAATATTATCTACTTCAAAACTTAAAGAGAACTTCTCTCCGAATGATTTATTTAGACTAAACTTCAAAGCATGAAACGGATCGCTGAATACATCCGGGAATAATCCACCTCCTACTACGGTAAGTGTAGATCCTTTTACATTGTAATACAATCCTGCATCAAATCCTGCTTCAGAGTTTCCATATACCAATCCAGCATTTATAATATAAGGAGCCTGACCGGCCATCTGTCTCGTATTGTCTATTTCCTCGCCGTCCTTCTCAAATCCTTGTCGTGAGTTAAATTCGGTTTCAGTCATCTCAATCGATGACTCAACAAAAGTCACATTCGTACTAATGCTCAAATTGCGAATGCTTTCAGATAAGAATCCAAGGTTTTTTCTCATCTCAAGCTCAACACCATAGACTTTTCCGTCTCCCACATTTCGTGGCTGAAACTCATTGGAGGTTTGAGCTTCAGGAATTCTTACCAATTCAATTGGTTTATCAAATGTTTTGTAGAAGGTACTCACAGAAAACAACTGCCCGCCTTCTAAGAATTTCTCCCATCTGAGATCAAGGTTATGTATTCTGGTTTCCACCAATTGTCCATTCCAATCGTCATAAACAAAGAGTCCACCATTAAAAATACGATTGGTAATCGGATCAATGATCTGAGCAAACGATAACTCCTTAAAAGAAGGTCTGGCTATCGTTCTGGAATATGAAAATCTAAGGTTTTGCTGCTTTCCTACACTTTGAATCAAGTTCGCAGATGGAAAAAGATCGAAGGCATCCAACACTTTTTCATCAACCAGATTATTTCCGGTCTCTCCGGTATTGGCAAACTCTACGTCTCTACCTGTATGTCTTTGTACAAATTTTTCTCCTCTCAAACCTAAAGTTGCTTTTAGCGTACTGGTCGGATTAAATTCAGTAGAGATATACGCCGAAGTATTTGTAATTGTACTGTTGTATTCATTTGGATTTGGAGTATTATTACCCGAACTGTAATAAATCACACCGTTAGGATAAATGTTTTCACTTGTTAATACCTCAGCTGGATCTCCAGTCCATTCAGGTTGTGCACCAAAGAACTGCAAGTTGTAACTAAGTATGCTGTAATCTCTTTCTTTCCAGATATTGCCAAAACCAAATTTCAATTTCGCTTCTCTGCTCAAGAAATTGAATTTTCGGGTTACATCTACAGTGCTCACCAAATTGGTTTCATCAAGATATCTCCAAATTCGACTTGGATTACCACCTGCCCCAGCGTTAAACACTTGTCTTCCTCCAAGAATATTAGAAAAGGCAGTCTTTCGAATATCAGGGTCTGTCAAAGAAGAAAATGTTGGCGATGCTTTCCATTGAAGATTCCATGAACCATCAGAATTGAAATATTCACCATTTAAAAGAATGTTTGTCAATGATCGTTGACTGTATTCCAAGTTATCTGAAAATGCAATAAATCCAGATTGGCCCACAGCATCACTATTATTATCGATTTCAAATTGCCCTGTTTTCTTTTCACCATTCTGCAATCGCATAAACGAAATCTTATGCTTAGTTCGTGAAGTTTTATATGCTATCCCGGCAAGGCCAGCAAGTAGAACATTCTCTTCAGAAAGTTGGCCGGACAGTGTATTTGCTCTTACCAGACTATACACATCAATGGGTATGGAATTTTGAAAATCACCGTAGTCTACATTGTCATAGAATCTTCTTGAACTTTTATAACTCGCTGAGAAAATATAACCTAGATTATGGTCATTATCAAAATTCAGTTGATTTCCATAGCTCAGACCAAGGCTGAAATCAGGTAAGCTAGTAGTTGTTTGTGCTCCTAATGTTGGAGAGAATGAATTGATAAAATCAGAAACTTCTTGTGGATCGTCTCCACTCAACGGGCTTGGAATCTCTTCTTGGTCAGCAAGCGGTGACAATTCTCTTGTACCATCATCATACCCCAACCAGTCGGTAGAGCCACCATCATATGTCAGGAAATCACTATTTCCATGCATCTGTGGATTGTATCCTAGGCTGAAAGAAAGATCAAATGTCTCTTCTTCCGGAAAATCTTTAGTCTCAATGTTCACTACTCCCCCTGTAAAATCAGCTGGCAACTCAGCCAATGATGTTTTGTAAACGGTCATGTTGCTCATAAGGTTAGTAGGAAATATATCGATCTGAAGGCTGTTTCGATCCGGGTCCAATCCAGGTATATCAAGTCCATTCAGCATGGTTTTCGAGTATCTATCCCCTAGTCCACGTACATAGACGTATTTACCCCCTTCTACTGAAACTCCGGTAACCCTTTTAACAGCAGAGGCCGCATTTGAATCACCGATTCTTTTGAATTTGGCAGCAGAAATACCGTCAATTAAGTTGGTAGATTTTCTTTTTAATGTCAATAATGCTGCTTCGGAGGCTCTGGCTACTTTTGCCGTAATCACCACTTCATCCAATTGCTCAGACTCCGCGAACAGACTTATATTTTCCAAAAGATTAACCTCACCTTCTTTGACTATGACATCTGTAATCTTCAACGTCTGGTAGGATATGTAAGAAAATTCAAGTGTATAGGTACCAGGAGAAAGGTTCAAATCAAAATTACCATCAAAATCAGTGGTTGTCCCAATTGAAGAATCATCGGCTAAAGCGACGGCTACTCCAATGAGCGGTTCGCCCAGATCACCGTCAAAAACTGTTCCTCGTATTGTTCCTTTTTGAGCGGAAACAGAGGCAAAACATAAAATAAAAATGAATAAAAAATACGTAATTCGAGTTTGTGCTTTCATGCGAAATAAAAATTGAAATTTAAAAAATGGGAAGTTTCAATATGTTGAGGTAAAGGAGGAATCAAGCGATTAAGACTCCTCCTTTTCATTACTATTCTACTAAAATTATTTATAAACCAATTCCATCCAAAGCTCCGGAATGTCTAGCCCAACTCCATGAGAATCTGGTTACATCCGCTCCGAGTGTGTTATTGTTTTCTGCTACTTCTGTTAAAATATCGGCAGGCACACCGGTGAAAATATTATCTGCATTAGCTCCAGAAGGTAAAGTGTATTCCCAGCCAGCAGTTGTTCCTGAACCATCTCCACCGAAAGATGCTACTGGGCTTCCTGTGCCATCTACGTTGTACGATGCATCAAATCCAAAGAAGTATACATCTAAGACACCAGTATTTGTATTGTCATCCCAGTCAATTAAAAAGTCAAGGTTGTTGCCTGCGTAAATTGTTCCATTTGTAAACTGGTTTGCGCCTTGAGTAAGTGTGCCTTCTGGACCATCAAGTTCCATCGCGCTACCTCCTTGAGGCGTAACTACAACCCAGTTGTCACAGGTTCCGTTCCATGCCTGATCCGTATCCAAACCATCATCTCCACAATTCCAAACCAAAACATTTGAAGCACTTACTGTTCCTCCAAACCACTCTACTCCGTCATCCTGGTTCGCTACAACCTCTACATATGAAATCGTTGTTCCTGATCCTACACCACCAAGGGTAAGACCGTTAATTTCGTTTCCATCTCCGATGTTTGTACCACCGTGTCTGATTGAAATATATGTAATTGTACCAGAGTTATCTTCTGGATCATTCCCCCCGTAAAGTCCATTGGTATCCGATGTAGGAATTCCTTCAATTTGCAATTCTGAAACATCCATATCGTCATCGTTTTGAGCAGAGATAGGCGCATTCCCTAAAATGATTACTCCACCCCAAAGACCATTAATAGAAGGGGCAAGATTTGGACTTGAATAATTACCGTCTGCTATCATTTCCGGCGTAATGTTATCAGCAACAGAAGTGAAAATAATTGGAAGTGTTGCCGTACCATTGGCTTTTAGTTGCCCACCTCTTGCAACCAAAAGAGCTGTTGAATTGGCTTGAATACCTGCCTCCCCTTTTACTACAGTTCCTGCTTCAATTGTTAAACATGCACCCGCTTCGACAGTTACTCTAGAACCTAAGTGATAAACATTATCCGCCGTCCATGTTTCATCACTTGTTATGTTATTTGTTACTCGTACTACATTGCTTATTTCCTCACATTCACATGTCGTAGGGTCTAAGATTTCACCATCAGGACACGTTTTGCCTTCACAGATTAAAGTAGATTCACATTCACATGTTTCTTCGTTGAGTTGTTCTTCAGCTGCACAGGTTTTACCATCACATACTTCGTCATCTCCACATCCAACAAATGCAAATACACTTGCCAGAATCAAAAGCGTAAATAGTCTTTTAGTAATGTTCATTGTTTTTAACTTTTAATATATTTTGGTTATTCAAATATGACGCAAAAGTATATGGAGGTCTTTAGCTCTGCGTATCTCTCTTTTTATCCCTATGTTAAGTTTGTTAATATTTCGATAACCCTGAATTAACCACTCTTAACATTGCGTAAACATTGTGTTTTTGATGAATAAACATTGAGAATGTAACTCTTTGATTAACGCTTGTTTACAGGTATAGAAAACAAAGTTTCATGCATATGCTCAATTTGATTATTTTTGTTCCATATATAATTTTTCAATATATAGATGACTGATTCAAAAGTATATATCGCGCTTACCCATTTGAGTATTTATGAGCTGAATAGCTTTCGGAAGTATTTGGAATCGCCCTATTTCAATATGAATGATAAACTGCTCACCCTATTTGACCTGTATACTGCACGCATAAGAAAAGAAACTTCTGAGGAATTAACTAAAGAAGACATTTGGAATGTAATCTATCAGGACAAAAAGTATTCGGACCCCAAACTCAGAAAACTAAATTCAGATTTATTAAAGGTATTTGAAGAGTTTTTAGCACAAAAGTCGTTTGACACGAATCGATTTCTGAAAAACAATCTTATCCTGCACTCCATACGAAAACGTAAAATTGAAAAACTGTATAATTCTACTTCCTCATCTACAGGTCGTAACATTGAGCAGACTTACAATCGATCAGTGGATTATCTCTATGCCAAATTCACCAATGAAAAGGAAAAATTAGAACTCTACTCCGAGAGTGAAATTCTCAGAAAGCGATCAAAGAATATTGAGAATGAAGTGAACATTGATGTGATCACCGGATATTTGGATCAATACTATTTGGCAGAAAAGCTTAAATACTATGTAAAACTTCTCGCCTGGAAAAAAATGTTCTCCATCGAACAAGAGATCAACCACATTGAAGAATTGAATGCCATGGTTGATAGTGGAAAATATGATGATGTACCGCCAATTATTATTTTTAGTACAATTTCTAAAACTCAATTGGATCCTGACAACGTCGATAATTATTTCAAATTAAAGAAGTTGGTGACAGAGTATATTGATTCCTTTCCAGATGAAGAAATTCGAGGTATTTATGATGCATTACTAAGTTATTGTGTACGAAGGGTAAACAAAGGAGATTTAGCATTTCAAGAAGAAACATTAAATGTATATAAAGGTGCGCTTCAAAAAGAGACCATTTTCGTAAATGGGTACATAACTCAAGTTACGTTTAACAACATTGTCTTTTTTGCACTGCGAACTAGTGAATTTGACTGGGCCGAAAATTTTGTGGAAGAATACAAGGAAAGACTTAGAGATAAAGACCGAGCGAGTTCGGTAGCCTTCAGTTTGGCGCGAATCGAATTCTATAAAAAGAACTACGGTAAGGTAATAGAATTATTGCAACAGGTAGAAATGAATTCAGTAATGTACACATTGGATTCTAAGACGATCTTACTTTCCTCATATTATGAATTGGATGAGTTCGATG
Source organism: Bacteroidota bacterium (assembly GCA_039194925.1). Lineage (GTDB taxonomy): Bacteria > Bacteroidota > Bacteroidia > Chitinophagales > Saprospiraceae > CAJXUU01. Next base: position 194 of record JBCCVV010000282.1, on the reverse strand, counting down.
CACTGGATAGTTTTATTAATTCGTTTAGAGTATATATTAATAGGGAAAAATCTATATCAGCTCTAAAAAAAGGACACTACAAAAATCTTTTAAAGTATATAAGTAAAATTATTAACCTTAGAAGTAGCGATAAGAAAGGAATAAATAAAATACGTCTTGAAATTGAAGAAACACCAGGCATTGTAATTAAACAT
>JBCCVV010000281.1:0-8832 GCA_039194925.1 Bacteroidota bacterium | reverse complement strand
TTATCATAATTTATAAATAGTTGATTACCTGTATCTCTTCTTTTGCAAATTGCATACCAAGAAGTTGTTTTATATATTGAATATTATTTTAATATGATTTCTCTTAAATGAATAATATGCTTTTGCTTCTTTGTAAATAATTGTGATTCAGATGTTTGCGATTGGGGTTAGGTTGTTGGTGTTAACGTGAATTTATTTTTTTATTAAAATGAGAAGACCTATGATGTAGTGACTTTAGTTGTTATGTTCGTCCAGGTATAGCATTAGTTGATTTTATGCCTTCAGACCGATTAATTTTTTCAAAAATAGCTTTGGAATATCATTTTTGTGATTTAGTCTTATCTTGCAGCAATTTTTAAACGGTTGATAATATAACAATCCGGGTAATAGCAAAATCAATGTATAATGGGCAATATCAAAGCGGCCATTACGGGTGTAGCCAAATATGTACCTGAAACAGTACTTTCAAATGCTGATCTTGAGAAAATGGTTGAGACATCAGATGAATGGATCACCTCAAGGACCGGTATAAAACAAAGACATATATTTAAAGAGGAAGGGAAAGCCACTTCAGATATGGCCGCACGAATGGTAGAGAAATTGCTGGCTAAGACAGATACAAGTCCAGAAGAAATCGATTTGTTAATCTGCGCTACAATCACTTCGGATATGCGTTTTCCGGATTCCGCCAATACTGTATGTAGCAAGGTAGGAATAACGAATGCATTTGCCTATGACATCAATGCAGCGTGCAGTGGATTTTTATATGCGCTTACCACAGGTGCTAAATTTATAGAATCTGGCTCTCACAAAAAAGTGGTTGTTATCGGAGTTGATTTTATGTCTTCGATCATTGATTATACGGATCGTACCACTTGCGTAATATTTGGCGACGGTGGTGGTGCTGTGTTGCTCGAACCAAACGAAGAATTTGGGATACAAGATTCAGTTTTCAAAGGAGATGGAGAAGGACGTCATTATTTGCACATGAAAGCCGGAGGGTCGCTTAAACCTCCTTCAGTAGAAACGGTTGTGGCTCGAGAGCATTATGTTTTCCAGGATGGTAGACCAGTATTCAAAGCTGCAGTGAAAGGAATGACAACCACGTTTAAGACCCTTCTTGAGCGTAATGAAATGGATCAGAATGAGATTGATTGGTTGGTGCCACATCAGGCTAATATGCGAATTATTAATTCTGTAGCGGATATGTTGGACTTCCCAAAAGAGAAAGTAATGATCAACATTCAGAACTACGGTAATACAACAGCAGGTACTTTGCCGCTTTGCCTGGCTGATTATGAATCGCAATTGAAAAAGGGGGATAAGGTTGTCTTGACCGCGTTTGGCGGAGGCTTTACGTGGGGTTCTACGTTGCTCACTTGGGCTTACGACGGCAATAAATAAAGAGAATTCTCAGATGGGGAATTTTACCGCCATAAAAAATGTATTATGGTAGGAATTTCTGACTTCCTAATTAATTGAGGTTTGATTCAATAGGATTATTAAAGATTGAGTACCTTCCGCAATGAATTTTTATATTTGCGGTCGATTTCAAAATTTGACTTAAGAAAGAATATGGCAAGTACATCAGATATAAAAAATGGTCTTTGTATTAATTACAACCATGATATTTTTAAGGTTGTAGAGTTTTTGCATGTGAAACCAGGGAAAGGTCCTGCTTTTGTGCGTACAAAACTCAAAAGTCTGACGACCGGGAAAGTGATTGATAATACCTTCCCTTCCGGACATAAAATTGATGTCGTTAGAGTAGAACGAAGAACGTATCAATATTTGTACCCTGATGATATGGGATTCAACTTTATGGATAATGAAACGTATGATCAAGTGAGCATCCAAAAGGAAATGATCGAGAATTCTGATTTGATGAAAGAAGGTTCGAATGTAGAAATTTTGTTTGATGCTGCCAAAAACACTCCGTTGACCATTGATTTGCCTCAATATATCGCTTTGAAAGTGACGTACACAGAACCCGGTGTACGAGGTAACACTGCAACCAATGTAACAAAACCAGCTACAGTTGAGACAGGAGCAGAAATAAAAGTTCCTATTTTTATCAATGAAGGAGATACTGTAAAAATTGATTCTGCAACCAGAGCGTATGTAGAAAGAGTAAAAGTTTAAAAAACCCAGCCAATGAATTTTAAAGAAATAACTGACTTAATTAAGCTTGTAAATCGAACTGATCTTTCCGAATTCAAAATGAAGAACAAGGACTTAGAGATACTCATTAGAACAAGCAATTTTCAAGGCAAAAATACCCAGGTAGTTCAGGCAGGAGCACCTCCAATGATCCAAATGCCAACTCCACAACCTGCGGCACCTGCACCAGCGCCTGTAGAGGCTCCGGCGAAGCCTGCTGCCAGTGCGGCTCCGGCGAAAAAGGACGCCGATAGTACAGAAGGGCTTGTAGAAATTAAATCGCCTATCGTAGGTACATTCTACAGATCCGGTGCTCCTGACAAGCCAGCGTTTGTTAAGCCTGGTGATAAAGTAGAAAAAGGCATGGTCGTTTGTATCGTGGAAGCGATGAAGTTATTCAACGAAATCGAAAGTGAGGTAAGTGGAACAATTGCCAAGGTAATGGTAGAAGATGCTGCTCCTGTTGAATACGATCAAGTATTATTTCTGGTAGATCCTAGCTAGGGCTAAAATTCTACAATTTAGCCCTCGAAAGAAGGCTTTACGAATTCATTGATTTCGGGTATATCAAATCTGAAAAGACCATGTTTAAAAAAATACTCATTGCCAATAGAGGCGAAATAGCTTTGCGGATCATCAGGACTTGCAAGGAAATGAATATAAAAACTGTGGCTGTATACAGCACCGCAGATAAAGATAGTTTGCACGTACGTTTTGCTGATGAAGCTGTATGTATTGGGCCTCCCTCTTCATCAGAATCTTATCTCAGTATTCCAAAAATAATGGCAGCCGTGGAAATTACAAATGCAGATGCTGTACATCCTGGGTATGGATTTTTGGCAGAGAATGCTGATTTTGCTGAGATTTGTCAGGAATATGGAGTTAAATTTATCGGTCCTTCCCCTGAGATGATACGAAAGATGGGAGATAAGGTTACGGCCAAAGATACGATGGTAAAAGCTGAAGTTCCAGTAGTGCCAGGATCTGATGGTTTGGTAAAAGATCTTAAGGAAGCAAAAGCAGTTTCTAAAGAAATTGGTTATCCCGTAATGATCAAAGCAACTGCCGGAGGAGGAGGAAAAGGGATGAGAATCGTGAAAAACGAAGAGGAGTATGAGAAGCAGTGGAATAGTGCCCGACAAGAGGCTAAAGCTGCCTTTGGAAATGATGGGATTTATGTAGAGAAATTTGTGGAAGAGCCAAGACACATTGAAATTCAAATCATTGGTGATCAGCAGGGTAAAGTGATCCACCTTTCAGAAAGAGATTGTTCAATCCAAAGAAGACACCAAAAGTTGGTTGAAGAGTGTCCTTCTCCTTTTATGACCGATGATTTACGAGACAAAATGGGGGCTGCTGCTATCAAAGCAGGGGAAGCCATAAACTACGAAGGGGTAGGTACTGTAGAGTTTTTGGTAGATAAATATCGGGACTTTTTCTTCATGGAGATGAATACTCGAATTCAGGTTGAGCATTGTGTCACCGAGGAAGTGATCGAGCATGACCTTATCAAAGAACAGATCAAGGTAGCGTATGGAATTCCAATCGACGGAGAAAACTACTTTCCTACCTTACACGCCATTGAATGCAGAATCAATGCCGAGGATCCGTTCAACGATTTCAGACCAAGTCCGGGGAATATCCAATCATTTCATAGTGCTAAGGGACATGGTGTAAGAGTAGATACGCATGTATATGCCGGATATTCAGTGCCGCCTTATTATGATTCTATGATTGCAAAATTGATTGTGAGAGCCCAAACCAGAGAAGAAGCAATTACCAAAATGGAGCGAGCATTAGATGAATTTATTATTGAAGGCATCAAGACCACCATTCCATTTCATAAAAAATTGATGAAAAACGACGATTTCAGAAATGGAAATTTTGATACTGCTTTTCTGAATGATTTTGATATGGGAGAACCTGAGTAATTCATTTACTCTTTTGATTCTGCTTAAAGAGATTCGCATTTTTATCATTATGTCTATAAAAGGGCTAAGTAAATTTGAAGATATTCGTTGAGCGCTCAATTCTAATCGTTGTGAGCTTTGTAAATACTTTGCGTTCTTGGTTGTTAAATGTCAACATTACGTTTGGCATAAAATGGTATGTTTACGAATGTAGGATTAGAATTTTCACCATATTTTTCATACATGAAATATGTCCACACCAATATTATCAGCAACGATTGGAAGAGGCTTGTTGACTTTTATATTAAAACGTTTGACTGTAAGTTGAAACCTCCGATTCGAAATCAATCAGGTGATTGGTTGTCAAGAGGTACAGGTGTAAATAATGCGAGTCTGGAAGGTGCTCATCTGCTTTTGCCGGGACATGGTGGGAATGGTCCCACTCTGGAGATTTATCAATATTCAGAAATTAAAGAGCTTGAAGCCATTGCGCCTAACACAAGAGGAATTGGTCATTTGGCATTTGAAGTAGAAGACGTGGAGAAAATTCTGAAACTGGTTGCGGTAAATGGAGGAGCTACAAATGGTGAAATTGTACGAAGAGCTATTTCCGGAGTAGGTACAATAACCTTTGTCTATGCCCGAGATCCGGAAGGCAATTTAATTGAAATTCAACAGTGGGATAAATAGCGATGAATGTAACCGATCGCTTAAAGAGGTTTTCTATGATTTTTTTTCCTACAATCTGAAAACAGGATAGACCAATCTGGCTGTTGTATATTTTAGATTCATTATTGGGTAGCTTTACCTGGCTTACCCATAAAATCGAAACACAAACGAAATGAGCAGCAGCGTATTAAAAGATACCACTTCAGAGGTTATTCAAATTGCATTTGCGATTTTTCTGGCGAGTATTGGATTAAAAGCTTTTTTATTGCCGAATGGTTTTTTGGATGGAGGCGTTACGGGCATTGCTATTTTAATTAGTGAATTACTCCATATTAATGTTTCTATACTTTTTCCGATTATATCGATCCCTTTTTTTGTGATTGGTTTTTTCAGTGTTACAAAAAGGATATTGATCAAGTCCATTATTTCCATCCTTGCCTTGGCTCTGATGATTCATTTTGAAAACTTTGAATCGATTACCGATGATAAACTGATTATTGCTTCATTTGGTGGTTTATTTCTGGGGTGTGGGATCGGATTGGCAATTCGTAACGGATCGGTTTTAGATGGTTCGGAGCTTTTAGGGTTGTACTTCAACAACAAATATGGATTTTCGATAGGCTCGATTATCCTGGCGTTTAACATCATTCTTTTTGGAATTACTGCACTTGTGCTTACACCTGAAATAGCGATGTATTCGATTTTGACCTACCTTGTCACCGGTAAAGCAATTGATTTTACCATTCAGGGATTCGAAAATTATGTAGGCTTAATGATCATTTCAAAACACAGTAAAGAATTGGAGGACGGGTTTTTGAAGAAAATTGGGCAGGGAATCACGGTTTATCAGGGAATAAAGGGGTATGGAAAGAACGGCATTACCGAGATGAACGAAATTATTCATGTGGTTGTAAATCGGATCGATGTGAGACGAATTCATCGTATGATCGAAGATGTGGATGAAGATGCTTTTATAATAGAGTTTGATGTAAATGATGTAAAAGGCGGGAAAATCAGGAGATATCTAATTGGTAATTAGTGAAGCCGACCAAATTGAGTATTTGATTCATCTGTTTGTTAAAAATGATTTATTTTAAAAAGTATTACACTTTTCAGTTGTACTGTATACTGAATGGGTTGCATTTTCGAAATACAATGTTTTCTAATTATCTAATAAGCCAAATATGAAGAAGCTAACTTTAACAACACTCACGGTATTTACAATTATTCTAGGAATCCAGGGTCAATGTATTATAGATGCAGGAATAAATCGAAATGTTTGTCTCCAAGAAATTTATGATGGTCCCCTTTTGCAGGGAGAAGCAATTGAAGGCGATTTTGTACAGTTTGCATGGCATTCTGAGTATTATCTATCCTTTACGGATGATTACTTTTATGCCTCTTCAATGTTGAATGATACTACCTTGCTTCAGCCTATTATTGAGCAACATTATGAAGAAACGGTCAAATATTACCTTACTGGAACGACTTCAACCAATGAGACTTGTACAGATTCGGTAGAATTGAATTTTAGTGACTGGATCTTTTTAACACAGGACAAGATAACTGGAAAGATGCCAGAAGATACGATACAGTTGTGGATTTCTGCAATCAGTTTCTGGCCTCATGTGCAATATGAATGGTCTCCCAATTACATGATATCCGACACCACTGTAGAGCAACCTCTAGTTTGGAACGATACTACTACATTTTACGATGTTGTCATAACCGATTCTCTTGGTTGCTCTGTGACTGATCAGACTTTTAAAGTATACGTTACAATATCTTCCGTATTGGAAAAAGATGAGGTTGATCTAAATATTTACCCCAATCCTGTTCAAGACAGGTTGAGTGTTTTAACGGATCTAGAGATTAGTCGGATTAAAATTTATGATTTAAATGGAAGGTTAATAATCTATTCTGAACAAAAAGAAATTGATGTTTCGAAGCTTGAATCCGGTAATTATATCGTACAAGTCGAATCATCAAACAGAAAATCTATTTCCAGGATAGTTCAAATCATTGGGTATTAATCGACTTGGATTAGCGGGACAAATATGTTTTGGAGTCGAACATTTTCTTGGTTCTGTTATTAGTGCAGGTACAATCTTTTTTGAACTGTGAACTTAATAACCATCAATTAAAATGGTGAAAACCGAGAATTTCCAAAAAGTAGAGATCAAGTCATCCGAAAACTTACGATCATGGCTTCTCGAAAATCACAAGCAAGAGGAAAGCGTATGGTTGGTCACCTACAAGAAAAGTGAGACCGGCTGTTATGTTTCCAGATGGGATGTGCTGGATGAATTGATTTGTTTTGGTTGGATTGATGGAATCCGCAGAAAATTGGATGACTTGAGAACGATGCAACTTATCTCACCGCGGAAGGTTCAACATTGGGCCAAATCTTACAAAGAGCGAGCAGCTAAATTGATAGAAGAGGGACGAATGCATGAGGCTGGTTTGATAAGTATAGAAGACTCAAAGTCATCCGGGTTATGGGATTTTATGAATGATGTGGACAATCTTATTGTTCCCTCGGATTTATCTGAGGCACTTACCCAAAAACCTGGTGCTCAGGAATTTTTTAATGGTATCAATGATTCAAGTAAGCGATTTGTACTTCGATGGCTCAAACTGGCCAAAACGGTTAAAACCAGAACGAATAGAATTGATCGATTGGTGGAACTATCGGCAAAAGGAGAGAAATTACCTGGTAGTTAAGTCTACGACTGTTTAGGAAAACCAAAGAAAGTGTAATCCATTTGAGAAAGTTAAATGGATTACACTTCCAGTCATTCTTTTGCTTCGATTATTCGTACAAGTAGGAGTACAAGTCGACCTTGCCATCTAAATAGGACCTGGTTTCCGAAGTCGGAAATCCAATTTCATCGTATGCAAATATGGCATTAAAAGAGCCGTTGTTATCCACCTCATTATCTTTAACTACGGTTCGAGAGGTAATATTTCCAATACCTTCATAACGCAATATGTCCAGGGTCGCGGATTGGCCAAAATATGGCATTCCATCATTTATGTTTGTTGTACGACTCTGTAAATTTCCATTGGAAAAATAACTGATTTCATAATCGCAATTTTCACCGGCGTAAGTGTATTGAAAAAAGCTACTTAATTGTTCATCTCTATAGGTTTCAATTCTGTCGACCCAACAATCATTTGGTGTGTGGAAGTACAATCTATATTCAACCAGATCTCCATTTTCGTCTAATCGATCTCTTCTGGTGCGATCTGGAGCTTCATTATAATAGGTGTATTTTCGAACGGAACCGCTTTGAACAAACGTCAAGGTTCGATCTACGGATATTGGAGTGTACGTATATATTTCCTGAGTATGAAGGTTACCTGAATTATCATAGGTCAGGAGTGATTGCAAGGTTCCATCCAGGTTGTAGTTATAATCTCTGTATAAGGAGCCATTTTTTCGTATCGAGCGAATCTTCTTTTGGCCTTTAGCAATGATGTTGTCAAAGGTCTCATTGGATTTGGCAAAAGTGTAGAGTGGGTCACACAGTTCAATGGTTCCGGTTTGTAGAGTAAGCCGTGTGTTTTCAATTTTATAGGAAAGGCAACGATCGGTACAAATATTAATACCGTCCTCCAGAATTTCATAGGTTCCTTCTCCGACGACTAAATTGTATGCATATGAAAGGACTCCTTCTCCTTTAAATTCAATAATAGAACAATTAACTTCCAGCGTAGGAATATCAATACAGCCTGTTTCATTCGCTGTGGCATTGGTAGGAATACTCAAACATGAGCCCTCAACATTGTTTAATACCCATGTCCCTAGCAATTCTTCATCGGTAGTTACTGGATCTTTTCCACAAGAGATCATTAATAGAATGGCGGCAAATAAAAATATCTTATTCATAGTGATTTTAAGTTTAAAAAATTAATGGAATAAAAGTAGTGGGAAGAGGTGGGCAGCAATAAAAATCAGGGTAGACAAGGGGTAGACACCGCAGTAAAAACCCACATTATGAGAAGGTTAGTAGGAAAGAGAGTAATTATTTTTATGAAATTGAATTTTGCATCCATCAAATAAATGAGAATGGCTACTTTTAAAGCGAGA